>NZ_JAUBPT010000079.1:0-38215 GCF_036700905.1 Microcoleus sp. S13_C3
TTTCTTTTGCTTTTGTTTTCAGGATAGCCGCTTCTATTTCTGTTGATGGAATCGCTATCTCTATTGCTTTGAATATGTCGCTACTTTTGAGCTTGGGAGATTCTAATAATAATTTTTTGTACGGCACTATACTTGATTTACTTTTTTATACATCATACCTAGTGTACCACTTGTTCGACCTTAAGTGAACCGTATTGCATTATAAACCGCACATCTAAATTGTATTTTCGGGAGGGCGGGACACCCCACAAGCAAGTTTACTTTTGTGGAACGGGCTAGAAGCCCGTTCTTAATAAACAGCGGGCGGGCTCGCGTGCCCAACCCCTACTCCCCACAAAGCAAGTTTACTAATTGTGGAACGGGCTTCTAGCCCGTTCAAAAAAAGCGCTAGAAGCCCGCCCCACAAGCAAATTGACTGGTTGTGGAACGGGCTTCTAGCCCGTTCAAAAAAATCCCTCAAACTCAATCTGCGAAATGCTTAATAATCGCATCCGCAAACTCCGAACACTTCAACTCAGCCACCGGCGGATCCATCAACCTCGCCAAATCATAAGTAACTTCACCGTTAGAAATTGCCGCTCCCAAACCCTTCTTAATCAAGTCTGCTGCTTCCTGCCATCCCATGTATTCTAACATCATCACCCCGGACAAAATCAGGGAACCGGGATTGACTTTATCCAAACCAGCGTGTTTAGGTGCAGTGCCGTGAGTCGCCTCAAAAACTGCACATTCATCACCAATATTCGCACCGGGGCCCATACCCAAGCCGCCGACAATGGCGGCGGCCGCATCGGATAAATAATCCCCATTCAGATTCATTGTTGCCAAAATCGAATACTCTGCCGGTCGGGTTTGAATTTGTTGGAAAATACTGTCAGCAATTCGGTCGTTGACCATGATTTTTTCTTTCCACTTGCCGCTGCCGTGACTGTCCCAAATTGCAAACAAAACGTCGGCTACTTCTTGACGAATTTTGGCTTGTTTTTCTGGGGTCAAAGCATCATATCCTGGGTCTATTTGGCGAGCATTATCTTCTAAGCTAATGTCGGAATTTTTTTCTTTGTTGCCCAGAATCCAAGACTCTCTTTCCGTTACGCACTGTTCGCGAAATTCGGTGGTTGCTAATTCATAACCCCAATCTCGGAAAGCTCCTTCGGTATATTTCATGATGTTGCCTTTGTGCACCAAAGTCACTTGCTGCTTATCTTTCGGCAACCGTAAAGCGTGGGTAATGGCGCGCCGTACTAAACGCTGAGAACCTGTTTTGCTAATGGGTTTTATTCCGATTCCAGAATCGAGGCGAATTTGTTTTTTGCCATGTTCTGGTGTTGCGGGAATTAACTCATTATTGAGGAATTCAATCAATTTTTTGCCGATTTCGCTGCCTTTGGCCCATTCAATTCCGAGGTAAATATCTTCTGTATTTTCCCGGTAAATAATTACATCTAGGAGTTCAGGGGTTTTGTGTAGCGATGGTGTTCCAGCATAATATTTGCAGGGTCGCACGCAGGCGTAAAGGTCAAAGATTTGCCGCAAAGCTACGTTTAGCGATCGAATGCCGCCCCCGATTGGGGTTGTCAGCGGCCCTTTGATGGCGACTCCGTATTCTTTGATGGCGTCTAAGGAATCCTGGGGCAGATATTGGTAAGTACCGTAGACATCGCAGGCTTCGTCGCCTACATAGATTTTAAACCAGTTGATTTTTCGATCGCCACCGTAAGCCTTTTCTACCGCAGCATCCATGACTTTCTGGGATGCAGGCCACAAGTCAACGCCGGTACCGTCGCCGCGAATGAAGGGAATAATCGGGTCATTGGGGACGATCGGCAAACCGTCTTTGAAAGTAATTTTAGAACCTGTTGTCGGGGCTACAATCTTTTCGTACATATCTTAACAGCGCGGATAGGAATGTTCCCTATTTTGCCACGATTATCTGCCTAAACCTCCACCAATCCTAAATATTTGTATAAATTTAAGTTGGATTTTTGGGCGATCGGCTGCCCGTCACTGTGACTTTTGGGCGAGCGCCAATTTCAACCTCAATTTAAAAAAGTAGCAAACATAGCAGAAGTTTCTCTCAAATCTCCCTCTCTTTCTTTCAGCGCTACGGTTGAGAAGATGCTGGAAACAAGTCAGTGGATTTTTGATTTTTGATTTTTGATTTTTAGATTTACTCCACAGATGAATCTGGGAGGTTGAACCTTAGTCTAAAATTTTTGGCTGATAACGAACGACTCCTGTCGGAAAGTTGTATCCGTTTTTTGGGCGGGGTCAAAATGGTGATTGTAGCCGCCGATGAACGCAAATAAACGCCGATTATTTTCACAAAAATTGCATTTATTTGCGATATTTTTCCTTCTGCATATTCTTTTTTATCACCCACAATATAAACCAAATGACAATACTCACCACAACTATTTTGGAAACTGGGTCCAGATATTCCTCTACAAGTGTGTAATTTTCTCCGAGTTTATATCCGGCAAAAGTCAGGAAACTTACCCATAAAAGAGTGCCGCCTGTTGAGTAAAGTAAAAAAGGAATTAAAGGCATATTGTTGATGCCAGCGGGCAGGGAAATCAGGGTACGAACTCCTGGTACGAGGCGACACAAAAACACGGCTTTGTTGCCGTGTCTATTAAACCATCTATTTGCTTTGTCAATATCGGCACCCGATACAGTGATCCACTTGCCGTATTTGTCGGCTAAATTCCTCAAGCGTTCTTCGCTCAATAATTTACCCGCATAGTACCAGGGAAACGCCCCCAGAATTGTACCGATTACTCCTGCTGCGATCGCCGGCGCTAACTGCATATCATCACCCTTTGATGCCGTGAATCCTGCCAGTGGCATAATCAATTCTGAGGGTATGGGCGGGAAAAGATTTTCTAAAAACATCAACAGGCCAATTCCGAGATAGCCCATCGACTGCATTGTGTTAGTTATCCATTCAACCATTTTGATTTAATAATTGGTAATAGGTACTTTGTATTTTGCTCGTTTTTGCTCGTTCCCAGGCACAGCCTGGGAACGCATATAAGCGAGGCTCTGCCTCGACTCCCCATGAGGGAGGCAGAGCCTCCTTGTATTCATTCCCCGGCACAGCGTGGGAACGATAAACGATGATTAAGTGCCCGAAGTCCAAGAGTTTGTGTACTCAATTTGTTCGGCAGTCAAGGTATCAATGTGAATACCCATTGCTTCCAATTTGAGACGGGCAATTTCTTTGTCAACTTCTACGGGTATTGAGTGAATACCAGGCTCTAGTTTGCCTTTGTTCGTAACTAGATATTCGCAGGCTAAAGCTTGGTTAGCAAAGCTCATATCCATCACGGCGCTGGGGTGTCCTTCGGCTGCTGCCAAGTTGATCAAACGGCCTTCGCCCAACACAATAATCGACTTGCCATTATTGAGGTGATATTCTTGAGTGAAAGACCGGACTGTTTTCACGTCGGTGCTTTTTGCGCCGAGGGATTTGAGGTCAATTTCAATGTCGAAGTGACCGGAATTGCAAACAATTGCGCCGTCTTTCATTGTGTCGAAATGTTCGGCACGAATGACGTGTTTGTTGCCCGTAACGGTAATGAATATATCTCCGACTGTTGCTGCTTCGTCCATCGGCATGACGCGGAAACCGTCCATCACTGCTTCGATCGCCCGAATCGGATCGATTTCGGTGACAATTACGTTAGCACCCATACCGCGGGCGCGCAGTGCCGTGCCTTTGCCGCACCAACCGTAACCTGCAACCACAATATTTTTACCGGCTAACAAAATATTGGTAGCGCGGATAATGCCGTCTAGGGTAGATTGACCGGTGCCGTAGCGGTTGTCAAAGAAGTGCTTGGTGTCGGCGTCGTTGACGTTCATTGCGGGGAAAGTCAGCACACCGTCTTTCAACATGGCCCGCAGGCGCACGATGCCTGTGGTAGTTTCTTCGGTAGTGCCGATTAAGTCGGAAATTTGGTTCGGGCGGTGCTGGATTAGTGCCGCTACCACGTCGCTGCCGTCGTCAATGATAATATTGGGGCGGTGGTCTAGGGCTGTGTAGACGTGACGTTCGTAGGTAGCCGCGTCTTCTCCTTTGAGGGCGAAGACGGAAATGCCGTAGTCTTCAACTAAGCAAGCCGCTACGTCATCTTGAGTGCTCAGGGGGTTGCTGGCGATCAGTACGGCGTCGCCACCGCCGAGTTTGATGGCGATTGCCAAATGAGCGGTTTCTGTGGTTACGTGGCAGCAAGCAGCCAAGCGAATGCCAGCGAAAGGCTTTTCTTTAGCGAAGCGTTCTTGAATTTGCCGCAAAACGGGCATTTCCCGGCCGGCCCACTCGATGCGTTGCTTTCCCAAGGGGGCGAGGGACAAGTCTTTGACTTCGTGTTTAATCTTGACGGATGTAGCAACCATGTATGTTATTTCTCAGAAATCATCAAACTTTGTTAGTTTTAGCAGATTAACCCATCGGCGGGCAAGTGCTGTGATTTTACTCGATCGGGCTGGGCGAGGTTAATCTTAAATTTTGATTGTGTTCGATCGACCAATTTGCGAGCGGCACAGGGGAGTCACCCCCACCGCGAGAGTCAAAAATTCCTGTGGGGCGATCGCGATCTCAATCTTTTTTGTTAGCGTGGCGTTCTTGAATTATATGAATAATAGAAGGCACAAAAGAAAGTACAATTATTCCACAAACAATCGGCAGTAAATATTTGTCAACTTGATCGGGAGGAATCATTTTTCCCAAATAATAACCCAGCAGAGTTATCCCCACTGTCCACACAAACCCGCCGACCAGGTTATAAAACATAAAAGTTTTGTATTTCATTGCCGCCACTCCCGCCACTATCGGCGCAAAAGTGCGGACAATTGGCATAAATCTCGCCAGTACAACTGCTTTTTGACCGTGTTTTTCGTAGAAGTTTTCGGTTTTTTCTAAATATTCTTTCTTAAACAGCCACGAATCTTCCTTCTGAAATAAGCGACGGCCCCAACGGTGTCCCATTGCATAGCCAACATTATCACCAGCCACCGCGCAGACAAAAGCCCCAAAAATTAGCGTCCAAGTATTCAGAGAGTCGGGCGCAGCAGCGACAATTCCAGCAGTAAACAGCAAGCTGTCTCCCGGCAGAAAAAAACCGAACAGCAATCCGGATTCTGCGAACACAATAGCCCAAATCCCCAAATAGCCAAAGGTTTTAATCAGTTGCTGCAAATCAAAATTCATCTTTCTGTTTTTCCGAAGAATGAGCTAAGCATTAGATAAATGACATATAGCCTTTCTAAGAAAGATGAGGTACTCATGGGCATAGGGCATAGGGCATAGGAAATACCTCACTTTTTTGAGAACCGCTATATATGATATCATTGTCTGTTGAATATAGCATAAACGAGGGTCTGGAAAAATCACAAATTAGCCAGCGATCGATTATTGGTCTAAAATTTTTGAGTTCAAATTTAACAATGGGTGTGATAATTCAACACATCCAAACTAGCTTGTTAAACCTGTTGGGTCAAGCGATCGAGGTAATGCCGTCAATAGCAGTGGCTGTGGTAGTTCTGGTGCTGACGAACACCGCAGCGAAGTTTGTTCGCCGAACAATCTCGGCAGCTACTCAACAGACTGTCAAAAGTTTGTCCTTGCGATCGCTCTTGGTGCAGATAGCCTTTGCCCTCACTTGGGCTGCTGGCAGTTCGATCGCCTGCGTGATTGCGTTCTCGGCTTTGCGTCCGGGAAATATCATCGGTTTGTTAGGACTGGATTCAGTAGCTATTAGTTTCGCGTTCCCAGACATCTTCAAATAGTTTTTAGGGGAAATATTTTGCTGTTGCACGAAGCGTTCCAATTGGGCGATCGGATAATTGTAGAAGGCTTTGAAGGTACTGTTGAAAAGATTTTGCTTTCAACTCAAATTATTAGCGATCGGGGAGAGAGAGTTATCATGCCGAAGGCGATCGTATTTACCAATTCAGTGCGGGTAAGCTAATCCGCATTTAAATTGCGGCGAACTAACTTGCCTTTAAATTTAGCCTATGATGTTGATACTTCAGGCTTTTACGATGGTTCTTTGCATCTTATTGTCCGCTATTGGACGCTGCGCGAACAAGCACAGGTGCGACGGACAAACACCAGGGCTGTGGTGGCGATGAAAGTAACCTGCATCGGGGCGGACATTAGAATTCCTCAATCGGTACTGGTGACTTTGTACGATCGAACAATTTACCGTGAGTGAGTTTTGAATTTTGAGTTGGGAGAGGGAGAGAGTGAGAGAGTGGGATAGTGGGATAGTGGGATAGTGGGAAAAATCCTGTTTCTGATACTTTTAATCCAGACAATCTCCGACAACCTCAGAGAATCCGAATATAGCACACTCATCAGACAGGTCCCAGAGCATGGTGGTATCCCACAAAGCTTTAAGGAAAATCCCTAAAGCGCTACTCAAACTGGGTGTTTTCTAACCACAGTTGGGGCAGTGAAAAATTTTAGAGCCACCTAACTTTTATGGCTCTCACCGTATTTTGCACAAATTTTGGAGGTGTATTCTTCACTGGTTTTGACCAACCTCGAACCGCAAGGATTACAGAGATGCTCTCAAGCGAAAGCTTGAGAGAAGTGAGAGAAAGTCCAAGTCATCATTACTGATGGTTTTATGCAGGCTACTTCAGTCTACACCAATTGTCATGAGTATTAATTAAAAGTCTAGGAAAATATCATCCTAGCAATTTCTCCCTTCTGACTTTTCAAATTAAGCAAAAGGCGAGCCGATTTCTCATTAGCGCGCCTCCTAATTGAATTTTATTTTGTCAAGCGTCATTGAGGAGATTGTTCCGGTTGAAAAAATCATGAAGCCGTCTTGCTAGCGCGGCGACGGCGGGCTGCAACCAAGCCACCCAAACCGAGAGCCAAACCAGTCATTGTCATTGGTTCGGGAACTGCTTCTGCGCTGACTGTGAAGTCTTGGAAGTCTGCGTCGTTTCCGCCACCGCGATCGTCGAAGGAGATCACCGTGCCGCCGCTAAACAGAGAAGCCAATCCGTTTGTGTATTTTCCGGCATCTCCGAAGCTGTTGGTTGCTGCTGTGTTGAGTGCGCTCCACAGCGGCGCGGCGCCAAACACGGCTTGCTGGCTGCCGGTAGAGGCGACGTTCAGGTTCAGCCCTGATGTCGAGTAGACACGGCCGTTGGCGCCGCTGTCGAGTCCCAAAGTGTAAATTTGATTTGCCAGGAATGTGAATACTGCCGAGCCAGAACCCAAGACTGTATTACCCAGAGTTCCTTTCCATTCGTTAGCGCTGCCGTCGTCTGAGGATTTAGTTTCCGAAAACAAGGTGCTAACTAGAGTGGCTGCCGAGTCCTTCACGGTGTAGATGCCCAAAGAGGAGGTATACCCACCGTGAGATTCTTTGAAGTTAAACTTGACGCTTGTATCTTGTCCGAATGTGATGCCGTTGGTACCAAAGGAGAAGGCCTGGGCTGGAGCTCCGGCGCCAAACAGAGCTGTGGCGGCGGCGGTAGCTGTTAGGGCGGATAAGAGTTTGGTATTCATAACCTGGTCCTTTTGTGCGATGGTCTTAATATTTTCATTATGCGATACTTTGTTTGCAGTTGGGGTACTTTAGGTAAATTTTGACCAATTCTTTATCAAGCCTTTACATATGCTTCACAAATGCTGTCGATCGCCTCGGCCCGCGGGCGCTCGCTCCCTAATAATACCACTAAATAATTATCAATATTGTGGCTTGAAACCTTGGATTCGCGAGCAGGGGAGGGCGGGTGAGCAAAACTGATTTGGAGCGGGATCATGCTAATTTTTTATTATATTGTCAAGTCTCAATCCTCAACAGCCAACACTTAAGTATAAATACGGTAATATTCGTGTGGACTGACAGTTAAAGGAGTTTGATATTAACCAGAAACTGGGAATATTTGTTTTTTGGGGCTTGTGTAGGGGAGTTAAAGTAGTTTATCTATCGGGTAAATTACGTACAAAATGCGATCGTTGGGTCTACGTATTGGGGTTAAATTAAATAAATCCCGTGGCGTGAGATATCCCAAAGATGCGATCGACCAAATGCCATTTCTGCAGATTGAAGCAGTAAAAGACGGGATTGCCGCTCAACAAAGATTGTATAGAGAAGCTCTGGGCAAGTCTTTGCTCCCGATCGCCCGCATCAAAACAGACCGCTATAGCGTTCCTCTGCCCAAGGTTCGCCCCGCCGATGGTAGCCGTTGCGTTCCCAAAAACCGAGTTCTTCGGTTTCTGTAAACTCCAGGCCGTTAATCCATTTAGCGCTTTTCCAAGCGTACAAGTGGGGAACTACGAGCCGCATTGGGCCGCCGTGGTCTGCGGATAGAGGTTCGCCGAAGACGGTGTGGGCGAAAAAGTTTTCTTCTCGGAGGAAGTCGGCGATCGCAATGTTAGTGGTGTAGCCGCCGTAGCAGTGTTCCAGGACGTGCATAGCTTTCGGATCGACTTCTATGTAGTTCATAAAATCTGTGACTTTGACTCCCGTCCACTGCACGTCGAGTTTTGACCACCGGGTGACGCAGTGAAAATCCGCCGTAAAGTTACTTTGGGGCATGGCCTGGAAGTCCGACCAACTGAAGGTTTGTAGTTTGGCCAATCCCCAGACTTTAAATTCCCAACTTTCAATGCTCACAGAGGGTGTATCACCGTAGGTCAGGACAGGAAAGCCGTTGGCGAGGTATTGACCTGGGGGGACGCGATCGATGTTTTCTGATTCTGGCTTGCGAAAAAACTTGCCCAGCATTGATTCACGCTCTACAGTAACTGACTGCAATCCTGAGTATAACCTGCAGAGAGGGGCGCATCGCAATTCATCTCAAGGTAGAAAGCTTTCAGCACTTCTTTAGAAACAAAAATCCCTAAATTCTACCTGATGCCAACCTATAGCCTTTCGAGCTCTCATATGAGGTACTCATGGGCATAGGGCATAGGGCATAAGGCATAGGGCATAGGGCATAGGGCATAGGGCATAGGGCATACCTCACCACGCTTGAGAACCGCTATAATTCTGCCTTCGGAGATAGCCGAAGCTAAAAATTACCAACTATTATGATCCCAGCGTCAGTAGGTAGGCGCTGTCAAACGCAAGTATGTAAATGATTGTAAAGTATCCCAATTCCCTAAGCGTGGCTACGTCAAGCCTGTTTACATACTGTTACATAGATCAGTTTAATTTCGCCTACCTATTTATTAAGTATGTAATCTTAAATTTTATCGCAATTCAGGGTGCATTTCCCAATTTTTGATGTATTGTTACAATATGTTCAGATGCCATATGTAAAAAAATTGATGGGGTAAAAATCATGATCACAAGTTGCTTGATTCCGTTGACGGTGTGCTTGATTGCTGGGTGGGTGACTGCCGGGACTGACAATAGAACGCTAGACGGAATTCCGGCTCCCATAGCTGCAATTATTGGAGTGTGTTCGTTAATTTGGTTTGTGGCGGCGTGTCCTTGGCCTGTTGAACTCGCTCTAGTCTTGGCGGTGGTGGTTTTCGGCAAAGCTTATTTGCAAGATATCTTGAAAGTCGGCTGAATTTTCAGGGCTAGCGCTCCTATGATTTGCGGGAGCGCCATCGAGTGCTGCTACTTTGTTAATTAAAATTTTTCGCGATTTGTCTGGCTAGGTTCTCCGAGGGGGTCGCAAAGACGGAACCAACCCCAGAACTGGTGAAATTCAATTTAGATATTTCGGTTAAAAATTAGAATATCAAGATCGACAGAGAAACCCGGTTCATCTAAGATGAACCGGGTTTGTGGGGGGCTAAAATTTTCAAACATCCCGCAAGAATTGCTGAGGACTTACACACTCGGAACTCCAGAAACCGGGTTTCTGAGTCCAGGAGTGTTGTTATATAGCAATCCTAAATGATTATACTCGTTACCAGGAAGAGCCTGGTAACGCATATCCGGAGGCTCTGCCTCCATTGGCGCAGCCGAGGCAGAGCCTCGCTTACATCGGTTCCCAGGCAAAGCTTGGAAGTTAACCAGTTATTGAAACTGATGCGAGGATTGCTATATGTGCATAAAATGCCGCTCTGTTAAATTGGCAAGCGATTGATATCTTTATTAGAACCAATTACTACCATCGCGTCGCCCTTTCTCAAGCGTTCGGTTGGCTCCGGATTAATCTCGAACTTGTCGGCGCGCCCGACTGCTAGCAAGTTCAAACCATACTTGCGCCGGAGCTCCAATTCGGAGATGGTTTTACCGTCAAACTTTTCAGGAACGAGCAACTCAACGATGCTGTGATCTGGGTCGAGGTCAAAGCGTTCTAAAATGCTGGGTTTTGTAAGAAGGCGGGCCAAAGAGCAGCCCATTTCTCGTTCTGGAAAAACTACATGATCTGCGCCGACTTTTTTCAACAGTTTTAAGTGAGTTTCCGAAGAAGCTTTGGCTATTACGTGATGTACCCCCCCTTCCTTAAGATTAAGGGTGGTGGTAATGCTTTCTGCTAGGTAATTGCCGATCGCAACAATCACTGTTTCAAATTCAAATATACCGGCTTCCGCCAGAGCGCTAGGCTCAGTAGAATCTAACTGCACAACGTGAGCAGCAATACGATCGGTCAAAGCTTGAGTTACTTTTTTTTCATCGGTGTCAACTCCCAAGACTTCGTAACCCAAACCGTGCAGAGTCGAACACACAGCTTTGCCGAAGCGTCCCAAACCAATAACGGCAAACTGCTTGTTGTCGGCACGCAAAGTGCGAAAAAAATTCAAAGATGACAGGTTCACTAAATTTCCAGCGCTGAGCGTCTTGCGGTTTACATTTTAGCAGAGACAGCGCCGCCTCCTTTTGATTTTTGGGTAAGTAGTAAAAGTTGATTTGGGTTGTCACCCATTGTTTAGATTATCAGCAACGAGACAGGATTTTTTTATCCCACTAACAAACTTTCCTCAGCATACTTAAAAGACCTGGGTTTTGGGTCGCCGAATGCAGCACTTATCAGCAGCAGCACCCCAACCCGACCTATGTACATTGTAGCAATCAAAATCAACTTACCGATCGCTGAAAGCGTTGGTGTAATCCCAGTGGAAAGACCGACCGTAGCAAAAGCTGAAACTGCTTCATACAGCGCTGCGATAAATTCTACTTGGGGATTGGTCACCTCAATTAAAATTGCAGATGTGAACGCGACCAACAGGGAACCGAAGACTACGCTAATGGTTTTCAGAATCATTGGTGGCGGGATCTGACGCTGATAGCACTCCACATCTTCCTGGCCTTCGATAACTGCTGTGGTACAGCAAAACAATATCCTAAAAGTTGTGGTTTTGATTCCGCCGCCGGTGCTGCCAGGACTGGCGCCGATAAACATCAGCGCGATAGTCAGAAATAGCGAGGCTTCGGTCATTTGGCCAATGCTAATTGTATTGAACCCTGCCGTGCGGGGAGTAACAGATTGAAACCAAGCTGCCATCAGCTTTTGAGGAAAAGTTAGAGAGCCGAAAGTGTCTGGGTTGTCGTATTCGAGCACCAAAAAGGCTAGCGTTCCTAAAATTAAAAGGACAGCCGTTGTAGTGGTAACAACTTTGAAGTTCAGGGAAAAAACTGTGCATATAGGGCTTTTATTGAAGCGATCGCGCAGCCACAGGTACATTTCCATAATTACTTGATAGCCGATTCCCCCAAATATGATTAAACCAGTGACGGTGAAGTTAACCATAGGCGAACTGATGTAGCCGATCAAATTGTCTGAGTAGATGCTAAAACCCGCGTTGTTAAAGGAATTAACGCTGTGAAATATAGCAGACCACACACCCTGTTTAAATCCGTATTTGGGGACGAAAACCGTCATCAGCAAAAACACTCCTGTTAATTCAAACAAAAGCGTTGTTGCTAGAATTGACTGCACGAGTTGTACGACGCCGGCTAGCCCGGATTTGTCGAGAGATTGTTGCAGGGCAACTTTGTCTTTCAAGCCAAAGCGGCGGCCCAATAACAGCAGCAAGAAAGTCGTGGCTGTCATGTAGCCCAACCCTCCTATTTGCACCAGTAAAACTAGGCACAGTTGCCCCCAAAAAGAGTAATATTTTCCGACATCTACAACCGACAAGCCCGTGACGCAGACAGAGGAAGTAGAGGTAAACAGTGCTGTTATTGGATCGCTCCAAGTTCCATCAATTGTGGAAAAGGGCATCATCAGTAATAGAGCACCTATGAGGATGACAGCGAGAAAGCCCAAAGCAATGGTTCGCGAGACAGTCATTCGATTTTAGATTTTAGATTTTAGATTTTAGATTTGAGACGCAACCCACAAATCAATGTGAAATTTTAGATTTGAGACGCAACCCACAAATCAATGTGAAATTTTAGATTTGAGACGCAACCCACAAATCAATGTGAGATTTGAGATTTGAGACGCAACCCACAAATCTCAAATCGGGCTTGAAATCAGGACATCTCTATCTGGCGAATGCCGGAGACCGATCGAACTCAATCGCCAAATTCTATGACAACATCGGGAAAATAACGGTAGAATTCCTTTAATAACTTGCGATCCGGCGATGACATCAACACTTTACCAGCAAATTCAGCAACTTTACGACGCTTCTAGCGGTCTGTGGGAGCAGGTGTGGGGCGAACATATGCACCACGGTTACTACGGCCCGGATGGCAATTTGAAAAAAGAGCGCCGACAGGCTCAGATAGATTTGATAGAAGAACTGCTGGGCTGGGCTGGAGTACCGTCAGAGAAGGCACTCTGTGAATCTTACCGCATTCTCGATGTCGGTTGCGGCATCGGCGGCAGCACGCTGTATTTGACTCAAAAGTTTAGTTCGATCGCGGCAAATAATTTAAAGTTGGATGGCAGGAGCGATCGTGATTTTAGCAGATCGGCCGAACAAAATAAAACGGGCGCTAGCGTCGTTACAGCGACCGGGATTACTCTGAGTCCGGTACAGGCAAACAGAGCGACCGAACGCGCTAAAATTGCTGGGCTAGACACCAATGTGAATTTTTTGGTAGCCGATGCTTTGAATATGCCTTTCCCTGACGAGTCATTCGACTTGGTTTGGTCGCTCGAAAGTGGCGAACATATGCCAGACAAAATTAAGTTTTTGCAGGAATGCTGCCGCGTACTCAAGCCGGGAGGAACTTTGATTTTGGCAACTTGGTGTCACCGCCCGCTGGGAGAAGCGGCGGGAGAATTAACTGATGAAGAGAGAAAGGAATTGGCAGAAATTTACCGGGTTTATGCTTTGCCTTATGTAATTTCTTTGCCGGAATACGAAGAAATTGTCCGCAGTTTGCCTTTGACAAGTATTCGCACCGCTGATTGGTCAAAAGCTGTTGCTCCTTTTTGGGATGTGGTGATAGATTCTGCTTTGACTCCGAGCGCGATTTGGGGTTTGCTAACGAGCGGGTGGACGACTATTCAAGCAGCACTTGCTCTCGGATTGATGAGCCGTGGATATCAGAGCGGGTTGATTCGTTTTGGGCTGATTTGTGCTGTAAAATAACAGGCATATATCAGAGAAGTTTTGAGTCTTGAGTTGATGAGTAAGGTGTGCATTGCACACCCTACAGAATATTATTTGTTTGGTGCGGGTGTGAGATTTATGGGCAATGATTCGATGGGCAAGTCTTGGATTGATAAAAATGGCTCGGCTCCGCAAAGCTGGGTGAGGGCATTTTGGGAGTTTTCTCGGCCGCACACAATTGTGGGTACTAGCTTGAGTGTATTGGCGTTGTACACGATCGCCCAAAGCGCGCGGCTGTTTGTGAATCCTGTATTTGGGCCCCTAGCTTTTGCCTGGTTGGCTTGCATTTGCGGCAATATTTATATTGTGGGATTGAACCAGTTAGAAGATGTTGAAATTGATAAAATTAATAAGCCGTATTTGCCGATCGCCTCTGGAGTGTTTTCTCGGAAAACCGGGGAATTAATTGTAATTGCAACGGGAATTATAGCCATTTTGACTGCTGTTTTGCAAGGCCCGTTTTTGCTGGCTACCGTTGGCGTTAGTTTGGCGATTGGGACTGCTTATTCTCTGCCGCCAATTCGGCTGAAGCGGTTTCCTTTGTGGGCGGCGCTGTGCATTTTTACGGTGCGGGGCGCGATCGTAAATTTAGGGTTATTTTTGCACTTTAATTGGGTGTTGAGTTTGGGAATGGCGAAAAGCGCTTTTTCGGGCTGGATTTTGGAGAGTGCGTCTTTTGAGATTCCTGCGGAAGTTTGGGTGCTGACGGTTTTTGTTGTGGTGTTTACGTTTGCGATCGCCATTTTTAAAGATATCCCCGACATGGAAGGCGACAAGCAATATAATATTACTACGTTTACGATTGAGCTGGGCAAGCCGGCCGTCTTTAATTTATCTCGCTGGGTGTTGACGGTTTGTTATTTGGGCGCGACTTTGGCGGGAGCGATGGTATTGTCTAATGTTAATTTAGTGTTTCTGGCAGTTTCTCATTTGGTGGCTTTGGGTTTGATGTGGTTTTGGAGCGCGAAAGTTGATTTGGACGATAAAATAGAAATTGCTGCATTTTATCAGTTTATCTGGAAGTTGTTTTTCTTAGAATATCTGATTTTTCCCGCAGCTTGTTTGTTGGGGTAGAAGGGGAAGTTCGGCAACGGATGTAACGGATGTAACGGATGTAACGGATGTCAGGTAGAAGGAAGAAGGAAGTTCGGCAACGGATTGTGTAACGGATGTAACGGATGTCAGTCCGATGGAAGGGGGAAGAAGGAAGAAGGAATGGGGAAGGGGGAAGAAGGAAGAAGGAAGGGGGAAGAAGGAAGAAGGAAGGAAGAGTTAACAAATTAGAAGAAGTTGGCAATTACAAGTTAGCGAACTCCCAAACAACCAAGACAACTATGGCTTCTCAAAAAAAATCGCGAAAATCTGCTGGCAAATTGGGTGCAGAAGACTGTTTGAAATTAGCTTGGGAACATCACCAAGGGGGACGTTTGTTAGAAGCTGAGAATTTGTACCGGCAAATCATAGAAGTACAGCCGGAATCAGCAAACGTGCTGTGTTTGTTGGGAATAGTGGCGAGACAGCAGGGAAAAATTGCAGAGGCGATCGACTTTTACGAAAAGGCGATCGCCCAAAACCCCGATTTTGTAGAAGCACATTTAAATAAGGCTAATCTTTTACTGGATGTAGGCGAGTATCAAAGGGCGATCGCCAGTTACGAACAAGTCATCAAAATGCAGCCCACTTCCGCACTCGCTTACAATAATTTGGGCTGGGCAAAACAGCAATTATGCGAAATAGACTCGGCAATTTTATATTACCAAACAGCGCTGCAACTCGACCCCAACCTGCCGGAAACAGCGCACAATTTAGGACATTTATATAAACAAAAAAATCAATTAAACGAGGCGATGGCTTATTATGTCCACGCTTTAAAAATTAATCCAAAGTTGACATATTCCCTGATGGGATTGGGAACAGTTTTGCAACAGCAGGGGAAATTAGACGAAGCTTTCAACTGCTACCAGCAAGCGGTAAAACTCGACCCCAATAATCCCGAAGCTCACAACAATGTAGGAGCCTTTTACCACGAACAAGGTAATGTAAAAGCCGCAATATCCTACTACAGACAAGCATTAAACTTAAAGCCAGACTTCGTGGAGGCTATTAATAATCTTGGACACGCTTTGGTCGATTTAGGAGAATTTCAAGAAGCTTTTTCTTGTCACAGTCGAGCCTTGGAATTGCAGCCAGACAACGCCACCGCCCACCTGGAATTCGCCTTAACTTTGCTATTGTTCGGAGATTTTCAGCGCGGTTTTGCTGAATACGAGTGGCGGTGGCGCACTCCGCAACTACAACCGAGGCAATTTAAACAGCCGGTTTGGGATGGTTCGGATTTACAGGGAAAAACTATTTTACTGCACGTCGAGCAAGGCTTCGGCGATTCTATTCAGTTTATTCGCTACGCGCCGATTCTTCGCAGCCGAGGCGCTAAAGTTATGGTGGCTTGCTATCCAGAAGTGATGCGGTTGTTTGCGACAGTTGCCAGTATTGAATATTTATCAGTGAGTCTTGAGGGTTTGCCAGAATTTGACGTTCACGCGCCGCTGATGAGTTTGCCGCGAATTGTGGGGACAACTCTGGAAACAATACCTGCCAATGTTCCTTATTTATCTCCGCCTGCTGAGTGCAAGTTTGCGCTTTCTTCTGATGCCAAATTGAAGGTAGGGATTGTTTGGGCGGGGAATCCGAAGCGCCGGAAAGACAATCAGCGTTCTTGCAGCTTGAGCGATTTTATTCGATTTTTGGATGTTCCGGGAATTGCTTTTTATAGTTTACAAAAAAACTTGTCCGAGAGCGATCGCACTTTGTTGAACCAACACTTAGTGCCGGATTTAACTCCGCATTTGAACGACTTTGCTGATACCGCTTCGGCTATATCTCAACTGGATTTAGTCATTAGTGTCGATACGGCTGTGGCGCACTTAGCCGGTGCTTTAGGAAAACCGGTTTGGGTGCTGCTTTCTTTTGCTCCTGACTGGCGTTGGCTGCTGGATCGTGAAGACAATCCTTGGTATCCAACTGCGAGGCTTTTCCGCCAAAGTCAGCCGGAAAGTTGGCAAGAATTGTTTGAGGATGTACAGGAGGCTTTGAGTTTATTTGCGCTGGCAAATACTGCTAGTTATTCCGAGGATTCTGCCCACGATCAGCTTGACTTAGTTTCACTCGGAATGACTGCTAATCCTACGCCGGATCTCGATTCTGTAGCTCTCAGAATGACAGGTGCAAGCGTAGTTCAAAAGAGTCAAGAAATATTTGTGATTGCGAGCGAAGGGTTAGCGGAACGCTCCACAGTTAAGCAATTGCAGGGGATTGAGACCTCTGTTGCGATCGGAAACGGCGGGGAGAATTTGGTTGTTTTAGAGGATTTATTGCGGCAAGCAGAACATTTAATGGAAACAGGCGATAGGGAAGAGGCGATCGCCCTTTACGAACAGATTATATCTCTTGAGCCAAATTGCGTTCAAGCGCGGATTAACTTTGGTTTTCTCAAGCAAGAAAATGGCGAATTAGAAGCCGCTGTCCCGCATTACCTAGAAGCTTTAGCCATCGATCCAAATATTCCTCAAACAGCTTACAACTTGGCAAAAATTTTTGAGGAACAAGGTCAAGTGGAAGAGGCGATCGCACATTACGAACAAGCTCTTGTCGCTGAACCGAATTTCGTACCCGCACTGATTAATTTAGCTGTGGCGCAGCAAGAAAAAGGCGAACTTTTCAGGGCGATCGAGCTGTACCGGCGAGCGCTGGAAATTAATCCGCATAGCTGGGAAGCTTACAACAATCTGGCAACTGTTTTGCAAGAACAGGGCAATTTAGAAGATGCGTTGGAGTATTATCACAAAGCTCTAGAATTGCTGCCGGATTTTGTGGAAGCTATCAACAATTTAGGCAGGACGTTTCTGGAAAAAGGCGCGGTAGAAAATGCCATATCCTGCTACAGACGAGCGATTCATTTAAGTCCCAATCATGCTAGCGCTCACCTGAATTTATCCTTGGCTTTGCTGTTGGTGGGAGATTTGGAAAATGGTCTCGCTGAATACGAGTGGCGCTGGCAAATTAAAGAATTTCACACTGGTCATTCCTGTTTTTTGACGGGGCCGGATAATACTGTTTCGGTGAGAGAATACCGGCCGCTATGGGACGGTTCTGATTTGGTGGGAAAGACTATTTTGCTGCACGCCGAACAAGGTTTAGGCGATTCGCTTCAGTTTATTCGCTACGCTGCGATCGTCAAAAATAAAGGCGGTAGGGTCATTGTGGGCTGTTACCCGCAATTGCACCGTTTATTTGCAACGGTTGACGGCATTGATTTGCTAATAGTTAAAGGGGAGCCACTGCCGGAATTTGACGTGCAAGCGCCGATGTTGAGTTTGCCCTATATTATCGGTACAAAGCTGGAAACAATACCAGCAAATACTGCTTATTTATCTCCGCCTGCGGGTGCTGAATTTACGCTTGGGCCCGATCGCACTTTGAAAGTTGGCATTGTCTGGGCGGGGAATCCAAAACACCGCAAAAACAAGCAGCGTTCGTGCAGTTTGAGTCAGTTTCTGCCGCTTTTGAACGTTTCGGGGGTAAGTTTTTACAGCTTGCAGAAAGAGGTTTCCGAGGCCGATCGCGCGCGGTTGAATAAAACGTCGATCGTAGATTTGAGCCCGCATTTTGGCGATTTTGCCGATACAGCTGCTGCGATCGCCAAACTGGATTTAGTCATTAGTGTCGATACCGCTGTCGCCCATTTGGCGGGCGCTTTGGGTAAACAGGTGTGGATTTTGCTGGCGTTTTCGCCGGATTGGCGGTGGCTCTTGGAGCGCGAAGATAGTCCTTGGTATCCGACGGCGCGGCTGTTTCGCCAGCATCAGCGGGGCGACTGGGAGGACGTTTTCGATCGGGTTGCGGAAGCTCTAGGCGCGGTTGCTGCAGCATTTGTGCCGTCGGATTCGGCGGATGCAGAGTTTCGGTTGGGCGTGGATTTGCAGCAGCAAGCCGATTTTGGCGGTGCGATCGAATGTTATGAGCGAGCGATCGCGATCGATCCTAATTACGCAGCCGCGCACAGCAATTTAGGCGTTGTTAAACAGCAAAGCGGCCAGCTAACAGAGGCGATCGCACACTACCGACAAGCCCTAGCAATCGACGGCAATCTGGCGGAAACTGCGAGCAATTTGGGCAGCGCGCTCGCGGAAGCAGGGGAGACTGAAGAGGCGATCGCAGAATATGAGCGGGCGCTTTCTTTGAACCCGAATTGCGCGGAAGCGCTGATTAATTTGGGCCTGTTGCGGGAAGAGCAAGGGGATGTGGCGGAGGCTATAAGCTGCTACGAGCAAGCGATTCAAGTCAATCCTAATTGCGCGGTGGCTTATTTGAATTTGGGAATTGCTTTGGAGGCACAAGGGGAGGAAGCGGAAGCGGGCGCAAATTACGAACGGGCGATCGCGAATTACGAACGGGCGATCGCGATCGAGCCAAATTATGTGGAAGCCTTGCAGCATTTAGCTTACGCCTCGATCCGACAGGGCCAAATTGACCGTGCGATCGCATACTACGAGCGAGTGACTGCAATGCAACCGGATTTAGCAGAAACTCTGATCGCTTTGGGGAGTTCTCTGGAACAGCAAGACAAGTTGGATGATGCTCTAGCCGTTTGCCAGCAAGCGATTCAGCAATTGCCAGCCAGTGCACAGGCTCACGGCAATTTGGGAATTGTCCTGCACAAACAGGGCAAAATTGAAGATGCGATCGCCTGCTATCAGCAAGCTTTGAGCCTGAAACCCGACTTTCCTCAAGCTTTGAACAATCTCGGCAAAGCTTTTGAGGAAGCGGGAAAAATGGCAGAGGCGATCGAGTGTTACCGTCGGGCGATCGAACTCAAACCCGGTTATATCAATCCCCTCACCAGTTTGGCAACTGCTTTGCACGATCGCGGCCAAGTTGCAAATGCTGTCACCTGCTACAGCCAAGCAGTAAAATTCAATGTCGGCCATCCTGAATCTCACCTAAATTTAGGTTTAGCTTTGCTGCTGGCGGGAGACTTTCAGCGCGGTTTTTGCGAGTACGAATGGCGGCTCCTAGTTAAAGAAAAACAGTTCCGAACTCACAACTTTATTCAGCCGCTTTGGGATGGAAAAGATTTGCAGGGAAAAACTATTTTGCTTTGCCCGGAACAGGGTTTAGGCGATGCAATTCAGTTTATCCGCTACGCAGATTTAGTCAAACAAAAAGGCGGTAGGGTAATTGTTTGGTGTTTGCCGCAGTTGCTGCGCTTGTTTGCACAAGTTGCGGGAATCGATGAGTTAATAGTTAATCCAGAGGATGCGCGAGATTTTCAAGTTCGCGCGCATCTAATGAGTTTGCCGCACCTTTTGGGAACAACTTTAGAAAGTATACCGGCGAATGTTCCTTATTTAGCTTCGCCGCCCGGTTTGGAATGTACTATTCGCCAAAGTGCTAATTTGAAAATAGGGATTGTGTGGTCTGGAAATTCTCTACATTCCCAAAATAAAGTGCGATCGTTACCGCTAAATTTGTTGTCCAAACTGTTAGATATTCCGGGAGCAGAATTTTACAGCTTGCAAAAGGAAATGACAGCAGACGATAGCGCTTTGTTAGAGCAAATGCCCGTAACAGATTTAAGCTCTAATTTGCAAGACATGGCCTATACTGCGGCTGTAATATCAGCTCTGGATTTAGTAATTTCTGTAGATACTTCTGTGGCGCACTTGGCTGGTGCTTTGGGCAAACCCGTGTGGATTTTGCTGTGTTTTGTGCCGGATTGGCGGTGGATGTTGCAACGCGAAGATAGTCCTTGGTATCCGACGGCGTGGCTATTTCGCCAGTCTACAGCGGGAGATTGGGAAGGAGTTTTAGATCGGGCTGCTTTGGCGTTGAGAGAAAGAATTTATCAGCATCAAGAAGCTCGATCGCCCATAGAAACTCAGACCAATATTCAATTATATCAAAAACAGTTCAATCAGGCAAATATTCTCAAGTCGCAAGGAAGATTTGCCGATGCGATCGCTTATTTTAAAAATGCTTTAGTTTTGCAGCCGAATTCGATAGAAGCCGCCACTAATTTGGCAGTGACGCTGCACCAAACAGGCGATTTAGCCGAAGCTGCCGCCTATTATCAGCGCGCGATCGAAATCGATCCGAACTGCGCTCAAGCGCACAATAACTTGGGTATTTTGCTGCAAGATCGAGGCAATATACCCGATGCTATATCTTGTTTTCAAAAGGCGATCGCCCTGAATCCGATTTACGTCAAAGCTCTCAACAATCTCGGCGCGACACTCCAGCAGCAGGGCGAGTTGCCGACTGCGATCGCCTGTTTTCATCAAGCACTTTCTGTCAATTCCAATTATGCGCCAGCCCTGGTAAATTTGGGTGCGGCTATGCAAACACAATCTCAGCTAGCCGAGGCTGAACGCCTTTACGAGCGTGCAATTGAAGCAGAACCGCACAATCCTAAAGGACACTATCACCTGGGAACATTATGCTTGGCTGCGGGAAAAATAGAACAGGCAATTTCTAGCTTGGAACGAGCCATATCTTTGAGTCCTAATTATATAGAAGCTATTACTAATTTAGGCAGTGCTCTTGAACAATTAGGAGACGTGAGTCGAGCAATTTTTTGTTACACTAAAGCTCTGAAAATTGATGCAAATTGTGTGAAAGCTCACTTCAATTTAAGCTTAGTCTTGCTGTTGACTGGGGACTTGCCGCGCGGTTTAGCAGAATACGAGTGGCGGTGGCAAACAGAACAGGCGAAAAAATTGCCACGGTTGAATTTTGACCAACCAGTTTGGGACGGTTCAGATTTGAACGGCCAAACTATTTTGCTCCGATCCGAACAAGGTTTGGGCGATGCCATTCAATTTGTGCGGTACGCGGCAATTGTGCAGCAAAAAGGCGGCAAAGTAATCCTTTCTTGCTATCAAGAACTAAAGCGTTTATTTAAGCAGATTCCTGGGATTGAACAAGTGGTGATTCGGATGGATGAATTGCCGGAGTTCCAAGTGCAAGCACCGCTGATGAGTTTGCCGTATATCCTGGGAACAAATTTAGAAAATATACCGGCAAATGTTCCTTATTTAGCTGCGCCGCCGAATTGGCAATTTTCTCTAAATTCCGATCGCAATTTCAAAGTTGGGATTGCGTGGGCGGGAAGTGCGGAACATTTGAAGGATTTTCAGCGATCGAGCGATTTAAGCTATTTTCTGCAATTCTTAGATGTTCCCGGTGTAAGTTTTTACAGTCTTCAGAAAGAAATGTCGGCTGGCAATCGTACTTTGTTAACTCAAATTCCCGTGATAGATTTGAGCGACAATTTGAACGATTTTGCCGATACTGCGGCGGTGATATCGCAACTAGATTTAGTAATTTGCGTGGATACTGCTATCGCGCACTTAGCCGGTGCTTTGGGTAAACCCGTATGGATTTTGCTGTGTTTTATGCCGGATTGGCGATGGATGTTGGAACGCGAGGATAGCCCTTGGTATCCGACAGCGCGGCTGTTTCGGCAGCAAACACTGGGCGATTGGGTGGAAGTTTGCGATCGGGTAAAAACAGCCTTGCTAAAGAGGGCGGGCACGGGGGCACCGCCCCTACAATCTACTCGTTTCCAAGCTGTGCCTGGTAACGGAGATACCGAAGCTTCGCCTCGATTTTCCTTATCGCCCGCACAGGTACAATTTCACATAGCAAATGCTTTACAAAAACAAGGTAAAAAAGCAGAGGCAGCCGATCGTTACGAACAAGTAATTGCTGCCTCACCCAGCCACGCAGAAGCCCACAGTTGTTTAGGTGATCTCAAACAGGAAAACGGGCAAATAACCGAGGCTATTGCTCATTACCAAAAATCGCTAAAAATCAATCCCAATCAGGCTGAAACTAACTTATACTTGGGTTCGGCCCTCGAAGAACAAGGAAAAGTCGCAGAGGCGATCGACTTCTACAATAAAGCAATTCAACTACGTCCCAACTCGCCAAATTGGCGCTTGAGACTAGCCTTCGCTTTGCTCTTAACGGGGGATTTGGAGCCTGGTTTTGCGGAGTACGAATCGCGCTGGCAAACTGAAGAATTGGATCAGCGCTCTTTTGAGCAACCGCTTTGGGACGGCTCTGATTTGCAGGGAAAAACAATTTTATTGCACCCTGAGCAGGGTTTTGGCGATACGATACAGTTTATCCGCTACGCGCCTTTAGTTAAGCAAAAAGGCGGCCAAGTTATTGTTGCTTGTCATGTCTTGCTGAAGCGTTTATTTGAAGGAATTGCAGGAGTCGATCGAGTAGGAGTCAAGCCGAGCGATTTGATAGATTTTCAAGTGCAAGCCCCCCTGCTAAGTTTGCCCCGAATTCTGGGAACGACTTTGGAAAATATACCGGCAAATATTCCTTATTTAGCCCCGCCACAGAATTTTAAATTTTCCCTACAGCCGAACAATAAACTAAAAGTAGGTCTTGTGTGGGCGGGCGGCCCGCTGCACCGCAACAATCATCAGCGATCGTGTAAATTGAGCGATTTTGTGAAATTTGTAGATGTTCCGGGAGTGAGTTTTTACAGTCTTCAGAAAGATTTGTCAGCGGGCGATTCCCTACAGGATAGCTGCGCTTCACGCACTTTATTAAAGCAATACCAAATTGAAGATTTGAGCGAACATTGCGTCGATTTTGCCGACACAGCAGCAATTATTTCGCAACTCGATTTAGTAATTTGCGTAGATACTTCTGTCGGGCACTTGGCCGGTGCTTTGGGCAAACCCGTCTGGATTTTGCTGTCTTTTGTTCCCGATTGGCGCTGGATGCTGGAACGCGAAGATAGCCCTTGGTATCCCACTGTGCGGTTGTTTAGGCAGCAAAAAGCCGGTGATTGGGAGGGAGTTTGCGATCGTATAAAAGCAGCCTTGCTAGAGAGGGCGGGCACGGGGGCACCGCCCCTACAATCTACTCGTTACCAGGCTCTGCCTGGTAACGCATATTCAGAGGCTCCGCCTCGGCTTCAACCCCCAGAAACTCCGCCTCAAATTCAACCCCCAGAAACTCCCCCACAAATTACAGGAATGGGCATCAGTTGGCCGATCAGCATCACCAGCGGCTGGGGAATTTACGCCATGAATTTAACACTACAACTGCGGCAAAATCCCGCCTGGGAAGTTGCACTTTTAGCACCGCCCTCAATCACCTCAGAGTCAATGAATCCGCTGCATAAATCGCTGTTGTTACCTGTAATTGAAAAGCACAAAAGTTTTCAGGAATTAGTAGCAGCAAATTCCGACAAACAAATCAGTTGTAATTTTCCCGTACTTTACGCTTTGGGGAATAATTTAGCATCCTCTGGAGTTGATAATCAAATTACCAGCGCTTCTCAAATAGGAGTCATATTTTTTGAAGACACGCGAATCACAGCAGAAGCACTAGAAACGGCCAAAAAATATAGCGTGATTGTCGCCGGTTCCAACTGGAATGCGGATGTTTTGAGAAGCTGCGGCTTGACTAATGTGGCAATGGTACATCAAGGAATTGACCCAACAATTTTCCATCCTGCACCCAAATCTAATCTATTTGGCGAGCGCTTCGTCATTTTCTCCGGCGGCAAACTGGAATATCGCAAAGGTCAAGATATTGTAATTGCCGCTTTCAAACGATTTCGCGCCAAACATCCAGAGGCTTTGTTACTAACCACATGGCACAACTTCTGGCCTCAGTATATGCTAGGAATTGAGCAAACCGGAAACGTTGCCGGACTTCCCAATATCAACCGCGACGGCAGTTTAGAAATTTCCCAATGGTTAGTGGCTAACGGTTTGCCGATTGACTCTTTTATCGATATTGGCTTAATTCCAAATCACCTCACCGGACAAATTTTGCGAGAAGCCGACTGCGCTGTTTTCACCAACCGCTGCGAAGGTGGCACTAATTTAGTCGCGATGGAAAGTATGGCCTGCGGAATCCCGACTATTCTATCAGCAAATACTGGTCATTTAGACTTGATTTACAGCCACATTTGCTATCCTTTATGGAATCAAGGACGAGTTAAACTAACTCCTCCTTTTTCCGGTGTAGAAGGTTGGGGAGAGTCGGATGTGGCAGAAGTGGTCGAGGCTTTGGAGCAAGTTTATACTAATCGCGAAGAATCAAAAAGTCGCGGTTTAGCTGCGGCTAATTTTATGCTGGATTGGACTTGGGAAAAACAGGTTAAGCGCTTTCTTGATGTTATATCAAATTCGATTTAACAATCATCTTTTTACGGCGAATAGAATTCGCTCCTCCACAAACAAAGTTTGTTTTTGTGGACTAAATAATAAAGAATCATATCATGTCCGATCGATCGCCCATAATACAATTGCCGGGGCGGGTTTGTGAGATTGTCCGTTAGGGGCAAATATTATTTGCTCACGGGCCCCTACAGGAATCAGGGTAATCGACCGGACATGATATCAAGATTAACTTGCGATTAGTTCCAATAGCTTTTCAGCATTATTCACGCTTTCCATATCGTAAAGTTCCCGGTTGTAACAAACAATTTGTGCTACCAATTTATGATGGTAACTTTGAGCCGTTTCATTCCTAGTACCATGAACGCGACGATAATTAAGAACTATTTCTCTCGTTCCAAAAAAAGGAATGCTATGTTTGTGACAATTAACCCAAAATTCCCAATCCTCATAACCTTCTTTCATCTCTGCTTTGTAACCGTTGACCAAATTCCAAACTGATTTGTGATACAATGAAGACGTGCAAATCATATTAGATTGTTTGATATTTTTTGGTGAATATAAATCATAACTGGGTACGGTGCGATTTTCAGTGCCAAAAAGTTGATAAGAACCAAATGCTATGCAAGGTACTTTTGATTTTAGACATATTTCTAAAAGACAAATTAAGGCATTGGGAGCTAAGATATCATCGGCATCTAAGGGCAGTATGTATTCGCCGTTTGCTGCCGATATGCCAGTATTTCTCGCCATTGATATCCCTTGATTAGTTTGTTCTATTAGCCTAATTTGATGCTGGGGATTTGCTGCGATCGCATTTTTTGCTACTGTACTGGTACTATCTAAACTGCCGTCATTGACAATGATAATTTCCCAATTTTTGTAAGTTTGGTTAATCACGCTAGTTACTGCTTCCAGCAAAAAATGAGATTGATTGTAGCAGGGAATAATCACAGATATTAAAGGCCGATCTTCCAAGTGGGGTGCTGCCACTTTTTGGACGTTTTCTGACTGTAATTTTTGGGCGGAATTTCGAGCAGCTTGCAAGCTATAAAAATAAATCTTGGGATGGACGATCGCTAATTGATTCAGCTCGGTATTTTGATATTCATTTACTAACCTCGGATATCCCGACAAGTATTCTTGTTTAACAAAAATCAAGATATTCTGAGCATACCAAGGCTCTACTTTGTCATTGTTCCATATTTTTTTTCTCAAGCAGTCAATAACTGCATAGCCGTTTTTGTGAAAGTAATAAACCCAATATTGTGGCCACTGTTCGTTAACGTGTTCGACGCCTCCTTGAAATGGTATCGCAGCAGAAAACAGAATCACTGGTGCTAGTTGAGTGAGAGAATTAACAAAGTTTTCGGCACAGGTAGCCGGTAAATGTTCGGCAACTTCCAGAGAAATTGCTAAGTCAAACTTTCTGTTTATTTGCAGCGGTTGCTTTAAATCGGCGGATTGGAACTGATTTAAAGGAATTTGTAAAATAGTGCGATCGACATAATCGCCATCTATTCCCAAACAATCAGCAATTCCCAACTTGTGGAACGCAGCTAACCAACTTCCCGTACCGCAGCCCACATCTACCACACTTTTAGGTAAAATGGGTTGCAGCAAGTCTAACAGCAGGGGAATAATTTCTCTAGCAGAACTGCGAGTTCCTTCTCCGATTAATTGGTGAAAATCTCTTGTATAAGATGACTGTTGGTTTTGATTAATTTGGCTGGCTGTTTGAGAATTAATTGTCTCTAAACTGCTAATATTGTAACCGTGCAAATGGGCTGGCAACTGCCAGGAAATATTGGGGTCTGGTTGATGTTTTACTGGCTCGACATGGCCCCGCCAAGCAGCACCCATAATTTGCATTGTTTGATATACTACTGTTTGCCATCCCCTTTGCTTCAAGTAATCTAAACCTCGCGCAACAGCGGGAGCAGCTAAATCGTGAAATAAAATTATCGCATCTTCCTCCGCCAATTTTTCACAAACAATTGCGTCATTTAACGGCCCATCACCTCCGTGTTCTCCGTCAATAAAAATTAACGACCATTTGCGGTTGAATTGAGCGGAAAATTCTTCGACTCTTTGGGGGCTATAGCCTGGTATTAGCTCGACAGATGTTTGAACGCCCGACGCATTTAGAGCTCCTTGAATTGAGTCGATTACGCTTTGTCTGATGTCTTCTCTTTCTAACAGCGGATCTACGACATCTAACTCAACTCCTGCCAGCGCTAAGTGACAGGCAGACCACCCTAGCCAGCAGCCTATTTCTAAGGCTTTTTTACCTTTGAATTGCAGAGCTGTATTGTAAAGGATGTGTGCTTCGTCGCGACTGAGAAATCCGACTGAATTAGCACGGCGATCGACATACCAATTGTGCTTGATTTCCCGGCGCAAATAAGGCCACGAACAAGTCTGAGTATCCCCAACAATCATGTTGGGAAAGTACGCATCTGGGAGAATAACTTTCAATCCGGGCGAGACGTAATCTCCGGCGGGCAGCAAAGTATTGTTTGTGATTTCTGATAACGGCGGTAATGTCATTTTTTCTCGTGTTAAATTAGGATAGTTTTGCTTTTTTATCGGTTGGTAGCGTAGACTAATTTCTATTTGATTTCCGTCCGTTGTTGCTAATTTCACCAAGTCGTGTTTGTGACCAGTGATGTGCAGAATGCCGATCGCCTCTTGTGGCAAATACGGCTCCACGAAACAGGCTCGGTGCTTGTCCCAAACGGGCAAACCAAAGTTGCAACTCCAGTTGTACCGAGCCGGCAGCATCTCTGTTTTGTCAAACATTTTAGTGCCGTAAACTAACCGATTTAAAGCTATTTGGTCGGTCATTAAAGAAACGTGCTGCTGCAATCCTTGCTCCAGATATTCTGCCCAAATTTCCCAATGGGGGGCATCTTTTTGCAGCGCGAAAATACCTGCATTTATGGTTGGATAGCTGTGCAACTGTTCGGCGACTTCTTCGCCAAAAGCTGATTGATAATCGCGGTAAACAAATTGCCAGTACCAAGGCAGTTTGCCGTAAGCTAAATAATAACCCCGGTCGAGTTCTGGAACAACTGCTAAACCGCGTTTAGTCGCGCCTTTAACTAACAGTTCAACGGCTTGCCAATCTTGCACCCAAGCATCGGCATCTATCCAAAGGTAGATGTCAAAATTGGGAAAATATCGACGGAGAAACGGACGTGCTAAAAGTCCTTTTAGATAGTGAGGGGCTTCATTTTGGCCAGGAAACTCAAAGTCCCAATCGGGCTTTTGAATGATATTAACTTGTGCTTCCAGCCACTGCAACTGTTCGGGAGTGCAGCCGAGATCGAAAAAGCCGATCGCCACATTTTCACCCTCTGGTTTTTCCCGCACCGATAAAATAGTACCTTGCACCAATTCAAAGTAATTTGCATCGGCGGCCGTGATGATGATAATCTGCATAAATATAGGATTTCTGGTTAAGGAATGGGCGTTGGGGATTGGGCATTGGGCATTGGGCATTGGGCATTGGGCATTGGGCATTGGTTATTTGTTATTTCATAATTGCTCATTCTTCCTTCTTCCTTCTTCCTTCTTCCTTCTTCCTTAAATTATACTATCGAGGAGGAATTGTGAAAAACCACAAAGGGAAAGTTTATCTAGTCGGTGCGGGGCCCGGAGATTGTAACTTGATGACAGTGCGATCGCACAAACTGCTATCCCAAGCCGAAGTCTTAATCTACGATGCTCTCATCGATATCCCGCAACTCGAATTAATCCCAGCAACTTGTCGAAAAATCGAAGTCGGTAAACGCGGCGGCAAACCTTCCACCCAGCAGCAAGAAATTAACCGCTTGCTGGTAGAACATTGCCAATTAGGAAAACAAGTCGTGCGACTAAAAAGCGGAGATCCGTTTATTTTTGGTCGTTCCAGTTCCGAAATTCAAGCATTAAAAACAGCAGGCTGCGAGTTTGAAGTAATACCCGGAATATCCTCCGCCTTAGCCGCACCTTTACTAGCCGGAATTCCCCTCACAGATCCGGTAATGAGTCGCTGTTTTGCAGTGATGAGCGCCCATGAACCGGATGCTTTGGAATGGGAAGCATTAGTACAGATAGAAACTTTGGTAATATTGATGGGAGGGCGCAATTTAAGCGAGATAATTTGGCAATTGCAAAAGCACGGACGATCTACTGAGACTCCGATCGCCATTATCCGAGATTGTGGCCGCCCCGAACAGCAAATTTGGCTGGGCACTCTCTCCAACATTGTACAGCAAACAGCAGGTCAATCTCTATCGCCTTGCGCGATCGTAATTGGGGAAGTAGTCAGATTGCGCGAATATTTAATCCAGCCAGAAAGCACAAATATGATCGATACACCAGTCACCATTAATAACAGCAAATTGCCGCTAGCAGGAAAAACCATTTTAGTCACGCGATCGGTTTCTCAGTCGGCGGAATTTAGCGATCGACTCCAGCAACAAGGAGCCCGCGTTATCGAAATGCCCGCCTTAGTAATTGGGCCACCTTCGAGTTGGGAACCATTAGACAGTGCGATCGCACAATTGTCAAGCTTTCACTGGTTAATTCTCACTTCCCACAACGCTGTAGACTGCTTTTTTCAACGATTACAAGCAAAAGGCAAAGACGCCCGCAGCTTGTTTGGTATTAAAATCGCAGTTGTCGGGAAAAAAACAGCAGAAAGTTTGCGATCGCACTCTCTACAACCAGACTTTATTCCCCCCAACTTTGTCGCCGATTCCCTCGTCGAGAATTTCCCCTGGCAGGGCGGGCACGGGGGCACAGCCCCTACAAACTGCAAAATCCTATTTCCGAGAGTAGAAAGCGGCGGCAGAGAAGTTTTAGTTAAAGAATTTACCGCCAAAGGAGCGCAAGTAATAGAAGTGCCAGCTTACCAATCTTGCTGTCCCGAAACTATCGATCCGATCGCCCTAGCCGCACTCCAAAATCAAGCCGTAAATATCATAACATTTGCCAGTTCCAAAACAGTACAAAATTTTTGCAAGCTCATAGAACAAAGCCCAGACTTATCCCTGTCTAAGGATTGGTTAGAAAGCGTTTGCATCGCATCCATCGGGCCGGAAACTTCCAAAAGCTGCCAAAATTTATTGGGTAAGTTAGATGTGGAAGCTAAGGAATATACCTTAGATGGATTGACTGAGGCGATCGTCCAATGGGTTGCCGAATATCAAAGTTCGTAAGTGCGATCGAACAGGCGTTAATTATCTAATCTGTAGGTGGTAAAAGGGTTATAATACCAATTTTAAAACTTTTTGGGTAAGGACACGGCAGTGCCGTGTCCCTACAGATGGCCGCGTACAATCTCTCGGTTGCCAAACTTTTATGAATTAGGATAAAATAGTGGTAAAATAACTAGGAGGAAACATGACCGCAAAAGACCAACTTCTTCAAGAACTCGACCAAGTACCAGAACCTATATTGAAAGAAGTGCTTGAGTTTGTACTAGCCCTAAAGGCAAAACACCCTGTAAAATCAGAAAAAAGTGATGTTTGGAAGGCTTACCTAGCATCTAAAAAAGAACGAGAGGAGGTTTACCGTCGCCTTGCCAACTCCTAAATTTCTATCTTTAGATGAAGTGCTAGAACTTCATGACGACCAAATTTATAGCTTTGGTGGCACTCCCGGTGTTAGAGACGAAGGTTTGTTAGAGTCGGCTTTGGCTCAGCCACAAGCAACTTTTGGCGGTCAATTTTTGCATCCCACAATTAGCGAACAAGCGGCCGCCTATCTCTATCACATAGCGATGAATCATCCCTTTATTGACGGCAATAAACGAACGGCTTTTGCAGTGACAGATACCTTTTTGCGTTTGAATGGTTGCACTCTGAATTTGACGGACGATCGAGCATATGATTTAGTTATGCGAGTCGCGCGGGGAAGCATAACTAAGGAAGAATTAAGCACCGAGTTCGCGTCATGTATTGTTTAGTTTTAATAAGTAAGTTGGGCACCCTACGTTGAGGTTAAGTAAGGTGCGGCGTACTCACGCTACATTGAAATAGCGAATCGCGGAACAAAAAAGCGAGTAAAATTATCACTAAAGAACAAAGCCTAGATCCTTTGCGTCAACTCAGTAATAAAACTAAACAGAAAATAGCACCAACCGCCGATCGCCCTTTCTCCCGCAAATCCCGCTACCCAACAACAAATTAGCAATAGCCATGAATATAAATTTTTCTCGTTACGACACCTTAACCACCCTGCTAGCAGGAACTACTGCAGCCTTAACCATAGTCATCAGCCAACCCGCGATCGCCAAAACCCCCCAAGAAGTCGCCAGCATTGCCGGGCCGCTGACAGTACAAATTAACAGTTCCCTAGGAGACGGTTCTGGCGTAATTATTGCCAAAACAGGCAAAACTTACACAGTTTTAACAGTCAATCACGTCGTAGAAAAAGCAGACGTGAAATACACCGTTCGCACGTCGATCGGCAAAAACTATCAAGCAACAGCAGTCACCCGTTTGCAAACCGCCGAAACTGACCCGGATTTAGCCGTAGTCAAATTTGAAAGCCCTGAAGAATATCCAGTCGCGACGATCGCAGATTCCGATCAAGCCGTCATCGGCACTCAAATCTTCGTTTACGGCTATCCCGCTACGGGCGGACTTTTCGGCGCCGAACGAGAACCAGAACTCTCTCCCGGACTCGTTACCAGCCGCCCGGGCAAACGCCCGGAAGGTTACACTTTGCGGTATCAAGCCGTAACTTGGAGTGGTATGAGTGGCGGCCCAGTTTTTGACTCCGAAGCCCGAGTCATCGGTTTACACGGACAAGGGGAATTCGGTTTCGCGCAAACCAGTTCCGGCGAAGTCGCCCCAATTAAAACGGGATTTAATGCAGCAGTTCCCATCAATACATTTATCGCCAAGCTAGTGGCGGCGGGAATCAACAAATCCGAGTTGAAAGTAGACAATACTCCCGCAACGATCGGCCCCGTATCCACCGCCAATCCCCAAGACGCCCAAGCCTATTATTTTCGAGGACTTTCGCTGTTAGATCAAGGAGATGCTTGGGAGGCGATCGCCGATTTCAACAAAGCACTCGCTTTTAAGCCGAAATACACCCCTGAATTGTATTTTAATATCGGTAATGCCCGCACTTTCATGACCGCCGGCTTGCCCCAACTCGGACCCACACGCGGTTCCACTGCTATGGCTATTGAAGCATACACGCGGGCGATCGAAGCCAATCCCGGTTTTGCCGACGCCTACTACAACCGAGCTTTAGCTTACCTGGAGAACAAAAACCAACCCAAAGCAATTGCCGACTTTCAAAAAGCAGCAGAACTTTACAAGCAAGGCGGAAGAACCAGCGCCTATCAAGACGCGCTCAACAGAATCAAGCAATTGCAGTAGAATTAGAAATTAACAATTAAGAATTAAAAATGACTAATCCCATTTTTAATTCTTAATCAAGTTCCTAAAAACAGCAGGTAAATAACAATGACTGCTATCACCTTAAACCTCAACTCCCTGATTAAACTAACTTCAGAACAGTTTTATCAACTGTGTGAAGAAAACCCAGACTTAAAATTAGAACGGAACGCCAACGGAGAATTAATTGTCATGCCGCCAACCGGAGGAGAAACGGGAAGAAGCAACTCAAAATTCAACTTACAGATTGGACTTTGGAACGAACAAACCCAACTCGGTGAAGCCTTTGATTCCTCAACAGGATTTACTCTGCCCAATAAAGCCGATCGCTCTCCCGATGCGTCTTGGGTAGAGAAATCTCGCTGGGAAGCTTTGACACCTCAACAAAGAGAAAAATTTATCCCGCTTTGTCCCGATTTTGCTGTGGAAATTCTCTCCCCAACGGACAGCTTAAAAAAGACTCAGGAAAAAATGCAAGAGTATATGGAAAATGGCTGCCGTTTGGGTTGGCTGATTAACCGCAAAAAACGCGAAGTTGAAATTTATCGCCCCGGTCAAGATGTGGAAGTTTTACAATCTCCTCTCACCCTTTCTGGGGAAAATGTTTTACCGGGATTTGTTCTCAATTTGCAAAAAATTTGGAATTAGCAGAATTCAATTTTGACTTATTATATCATCTTCAATAAATAAAATAACCGTTACCATTTCTTCGTGAGGAATGCAAGTCAGAGCGACTTGGATCGGGAGGGGAGCATCTCATATCTGTAAAAACACTTCTTCTGGCTCCTTCCTTCTGACTCTTTCCTCGCAGCAAGAGAGCCTCCAAACTCCAATTTCTAGCGGAGGGCTGCTTTCATTGAGATACTCCCTAGCCACTTCTTAGATCGCTATACAACAGTTCTCAATAAAGTGAGATAGGCCCAATGCCCAATGCCCTGCGCGGGCCAATGCCCAATGCCCCATGCCCACGGAGGCCTATGCCCAATGCCCGCTTATCAAGCGTACACCTCATGTTACTGACAAAGGCTATAGCTTCTTTGTCCTGAAACTCGATAACTAAACTGGATTCGGGAGCAGAGGTCGAATTAACTCCACAATTTGGTCATAGTTAAAGTTATTGACAGAATCAATTAGCGAACTGGAAAGGGTTGATTTAGATGCGGGAATTTGTTGGATTAGCTCGTTCATGGCTTCAGGATCAACATAGTAGGCAGCTTGATACATTTCTTCTAACCACTGAGAGGACATCACGGCTAGATCTTCTGCAGATAAAGAATCAACAGATAGTTTTTGGGAATCTTTTCCTACAACTGTGTAGATGTACTCTACTCCCAAGTATTGAGCGAGTTTGTCAAAGACGAGGCATTCCTGAAGTGGCTTGCTCATAAAGTCGTCACAACCAGCCATAAGAACTTTCTCTCTATCTTCTTCAAAAGCACTGGCAGTTAAAGCAATAATGACAGTCTCTTTTCCATGAGGGTGTTCTCTAATGCGTTTGGTAGCTGTGTAGCCATCCATGATCGGCATTCGTAGATCCATCCAAATCAGGTGTGGGGACCAACTTTCCCACAGAGATAGTGCTTCAACTCCCTGTGTTGCTTCGCGCACCTCAAAACCGACTGAGGTAAGAAGTTTGACCAATAAGCGGCGATTTTCGTCTATATCTTCAACCACAAGGAGGCGATAAGTTGGTTGTCCTGGAGCTATACCAATCACTCTTTGTTTAAGCAATTCTGAGGCAAGGCAGACTGCTTGAGGTAACTTTACCCCAAGTTCAAAGTAAAAAATGCTGCCCTGATTCAATGTGCTTTGAACGCGAATCTGACTACCCATGAGTTGGACAAATCTTTGGCTGATAGCTAAACCTAGACCAGTACCTTGATTCAATTTATTTCCCGCTTCAGCTTGTACGAACGCCTTAAATAAACTCTCAATTTCTGTTGGAGCAATTCCCACTCCAGTATCCTCAATTTCAAAATATAGGTGACAGGACGTTTGGTCGCTCTGTTCCGATCTTACTCGTAAGGTGACGCTTCCTTTATTAGTAAACTTAATCGCATTACCGAGCAGATTGACTAAGACTTGATACAGTTTGTGTTCATCGGTATGCACAAATTGGGGAAGATTGGGGTCGATATCGAAAATTAGTTTCAATCCTTTGGATTGGGCTTTAATTTGCAACATTTCTTCAATAGAAATCAGCAAAGATTTTAGGTCAAAGTCAGAAAGAGAGAGTGTCATCTTTCCGGTCTCTATTTTAGATAAATCTAAAATGTCGTTAATCAATGCCAATAAATGTGTGCCGCTACGATTGACGATCGCCAGATCTTCTTGGAGTTCGGGAGTCAGAACAGGATCGTAACTCATCAATTGCGTAAATCCCAAAATAGCATTGAGAGGAGTACGGAGTTCGTGGCTCATATTGGACAGGAACATACTTTTGGCTCGGTTTGCTGTTTCTGCTGCTTCCTTAGCTTGCTGAAGTTCCAACTCGGCTTGTTTGCGATCGCTAATGTCAATTAAATATCCCAACATTTCCACTGGTCTACCTGCAGGATCTCGAATTAGTCTGAGTTGACAGAGTATCCAGCGATAAACCCCATCTGAGCGACGAAGACGGTATTCATGGAAATAAAAATCATTGACGAATAGATTGTCTAAGCCATTAACCACTCGTTCTAAATCATCTGGGTGTAAGTTATGCACCCAAAAGTCCGAATCTTCTAAAAAATCAATCCTTTCATAGCCCAATACATCTTTGATATTTTCGCTCATGAACGTTGCTGCATAATTGCCATAAGGTTGACAGCCAAAAATAACGACTGGGCTGTAGTTCAGGAGAAAGTTGAGGCGATTTGTGGTAGATTGCAAGGCTTGCTCAGCTTGTTTTAGCTCTGTCACATCCTCCTGAACGGCAACATATACAGTTCCATATTCAGGATGCTCAAACCTAGATGTATGAACCCTGCACCAAAAGAGAGTTCCATCTTTTTTCTTATTGTGGACTTCATATTGTGCTTCTCCGTCCCGATCGAGTTTAACAACAACATCTTCAACGGTTTCGTCGGGTGTAACCTCTGTATCGACGTAATTTATTACACCAACGGGTTGACCGGCGAGTTCACCCTCTGCATAGCCAAACATAGCGTCAAATTTAGGATTGGTGTAGACGATCGTGAGGTCTGAGGCTTTAACTAAACACACTCCACCTGCCATGTTATGGATAATAAGACTCTGAAGCTCTAGCGCCTTTTGAGCTTCTTTTTTAGCGGTAATTTCTTGAATCTGAGCAATAAAATGCAGTGGATTTCCCTGTTCATCTTGTACTAGCGAGCCATTAAGAAGAATCCAAATTATATGTCCTTGTTTATGGAAATACCGTTTTTCCATTTGGTAAGTTGAAATGCTCCCTGCTAAGAGTTGATGTACATAACTAAGATCCCCGTCTAAATCGTCAGGATGGGTAATGTCTTGGAAAGTTAACGCTAACAACTCTTCTGATGAGTAGCCAAGAATCTGACATAAGGCAGGATTGACTTTAATCCAGTGCCCATCAAGTGCAACGATCGCCTTTCCAATGGACGCATTTTCAAAGGCATTGCGAAACTGCTCTTCACTGTTTCGTAAAGCCACCTCAATTTGTTTGCGTTCGTTTTCAGCCCACTTGCGCTCATTGATATCCTTCTCTAAGGCTTGAATCGCCACAATAAGTTGAGCTGGACTAGGTAAAGCTAAGGCTGATGGAATTAAAAACACTAGCTCAGATGCAGTATATATAGAAATCAGAGCAGTAATAGCTTTAAGTCCTCCATAAATCCAATAAGTAGGAAACCAAAGCGTCCAAATTTCCATGATATGAGTTGTACCACAGGCAATTATGAAGGCGCTAAACAGAAATAATACTTTCGGAAAAGGAGTATCTGGGCGCTGTCGCACAAAGTAGATTAGCATGATTGGGATGGAGTAGTAAGCTAATGCAATTAAACCATCGGATAAAATATGTAGTCCTACTAAGTTTGTTTGCCAGAGATAGCAGTGACCATGAGGAATGAATCCTCCACTTTCCAAAAATTGTGTAATCATACCTAACCTGAATTATTCATCAGTGCTGAAGTGCTTAGCGATTGAGTTCGGCCATTGCCCGCTTCATCGTCGAAGTCATACCGGGAAAAGCCATTTTGAGTAGGGAGATGTCAAATTGCCAATCTAGCAGCACGAGACATCCGATCGCAATGACGAGTAGACTTGCCCTTTCAGAAATGTGCTTGTTCATACAGCAGATTGCGTTAAAAAAATGTCCTTTTAATGTTAGCCCAAACGAAGAAGGGCAACCACGGGAGGATTATCCCTACCTCAACAAGTCATATTTTGTATGGGGTGTGCCAGGGTACCACTCCTCGAACTCTGCGATCGCAGGACTTCTGGCTGCGTAAAGTGAGTTTATAACCTAATAATTCAACTATACTCTTATTCATAGGCTTATAGTCCTCTGGCAACAAACTATGGAAAGGAGTAGGATTCTCGATAGAACTAGCGATAGAGTTAGCGAGCCACATACCAACTACCGCGGCAATATTTTAATTGTTGACGATCTGCCTGATAACTTGCGTCTTCTGAGCCGTACTTTGATCGCACAGGGTTATAAAGTTCGCTGTGCCACAACAGGCGCAATGGCGATCCGAGCCGCCCAATCGCCAGGGACGGAACTAATTTTACTCGACATTAAATTGCCCGATTTTGATGGCTATGAAGTTTGTAAAAAATTAAAATCTGACGAGCAAACCGCAGGCATTCCGATAATTTTTTTGAGTGTTCTCAATGAAACTTTCAATAAGGTTCAGGGTCTGGCTGTTGGTGGCGTAGATTATATTGCTAAGCCGTTTCATGTCGAAGAAGTATTAGCTCGTGTCGAAACTCACCTAACCATTCGACGGTTGCAACAAAGCCTCCAAGAGCAGAATTTACGTCTCTTGAGAGAAATGGAAGAACGCCAACGTCTCGAAGCATCCCTCTTTGCCGAAAAAGAACTCGCTCAAGTGACTCTCCAATCGATTGGTGATGCAGTTATTACTACCAATGCTCAAGGTAATGTGCGATTTTTCAATCCTATCGCTGAGCAACTGACAGGCTGGAAGGCTCATGAGGCTAAGGGACTCCCCCTGTCTACAGTTTTTGAAATTGTCAATGAAGTAACGCGAAAGCCATTAGAGAATCCGATCGACAAGGCTCTATTGGAGAAGCGAATTGTGGGGTTAGCTAACCATACTATACTCATTGCGCGCGATGGGACTGAGTATGCCATTGAGCACTCAGCAGCACCGATTCGAGACTGCCAAGGTCAAATTATCGGGGCAGTCATCGTCTTTCATGATGTTACCGAATCGCGCAATATTGCTCGTCAACTCTCTTGGGAAGCCAATCACGATGCTCTGACGGGTTTAATCAACCGTCGAGGATTTGAGCAGCGACTAATTGAGGCGATCGGCTCTGTTCAAGATAGCAATGAGCAGCACGCTCTCTGTTATTTAGATTTAGATAAGTTCAAAGTCGTTAACGATACCGCAGGTCATATTGCTGGCGATGAGCTACTGCGCCAAATCACTAGACTTTTACAAAAGGGAGTCCGCGCTAATGACACACTGGCTCGCTTGGGAGGTGATGAATTTGGTCTTTTGCTTACTAAATGTCCCCTCTCTAAAGCAACTCAGATTGCGGAAAAGCTCAAAGACATAGTGCATCAGTTTCGGTTTATTTGGGATAGCAAAACCTTTATCATAGGAGTCAGTATTGGAGTTGTTGCCATTAACCAAACCAGCCAAGATTTGATGGAGGTGATGGGGGCGGCTGATGCAGCTTGTTATGCTGCCAAAGGCAAAGGTCGCAACTGTGTTCATGTTTATCCTCTAGATGATGGCAAACTCATATAATTAGACAACGTGATGATATCAATTCCGGTTGCACTCAGACATGATGTTGACTGTTGACTGTTAACTGTTAACTGTTGACTGTTGACTGCAGGGTAAACGCATCTAAATTAATTTGACAAATACCTAAATTTGTGCACTACTAAATAACTAAAAAAACCTTCTAAA
>NZ_JAUBPT010000080.1:0-36925 GCF_036700905.1 Microcoleus sp. S13_C3
ATAATTAGATTAGTTACTAATAATTTTCTTGGTGGCGCGGTGTTATGACAGCCCTTGAACCTGTTACCTTCAGAGACATCATCGACGCGATCGCTACCTTGCCGGTTATCAACTTTCCCGAGAATTCGAGTCAGTTGAATAGCAATAAGCGGGAAGTGAGTTGCAACAAGCGCCTCCGATTGTCCAGAAAAAGATTGAGCCAGATTTTGTTTGCCATCAAAGAATAGAAGCCAGCTAGCCTACTTGACGTAAAGCGCTCTTTCCTGGGTTATTGTCAAAATCCCTTTTATTCCTAAACAAAAAATAGCCCAAAGGAAGTGGAATGGATTTTGGGGCCGGATTGTGGAAGTTGGAGCGACTTTGAAAGTCGATATGGGTTCAGAGGTGGTGTCGCTCTTTCACTCGGATGTGGTGGCGATATTGAACCCAACGCCGAGTTTTTGCTCAATAGCTGAGCGAATTCTCAGGCTGCAAAGCTTCGGCACGGTGTACGAGTTTGGGAAAATAGTCTTGAACAGGATGCAGAGAAAAGTGGTTTGGGATGCAGCAGCGCTAGCTTATCTGGATGCTGTGGAACAGGTGGAATTGGCGCGACGGGCGATCGAACAGGCTTTATAATGAGGCTCTCGTTTACTGGCACTAAATTCGTAATTAGTGATCGGTTTCTTTAATTCCGAATTATTTGGCCATTAGCTTGTACCTTTAATTACGAATTATTCAGTCACCCCTCGTTCGGACGATCGCACAACTGTTCATTGTTTACACGCCAGCGATCGCCCCCACAATCTTATCCTTTACGCGGCAGACGGCAAATTTTCAACTTCTTTCCCCAAAAACCGTCGATCGACGATTTCTCTGTAAGCTTCTAAATCAGGCTGCCAATTTTCTAGAAGCTGGTACAAGTGTTGCAGTTTCTCGCCTTCTAATTCGCCTGCTATTTCGTACTGGAAGCTACCGGAGAACAATACTGCGGGAGTTGGCTCGGCCTCTTGCAGTTGCAACAAAGCTTCGGCAACGCTCAGGTTGAGTTCTCCTTGTTCCAGAGAGTAAACTAAATTGACAGCAGCTTTTACGGGAGCTTTCCCTACATCAGACCAAGTGCCTTTCGAGAGTAAAGTGGAGGTGATGAACTCGCGCGCCGCATTTTCATCTCCCCCTTCAAAGGTAACGAAACTTCTCGGATTGATGCTCAAATTTTGATAGTCGGTGCGGGGTAGTGCTTCAACGTACTTGCGGATAATGGCAGGAATTTTTACGTCTTCTTGTGATTTTGTAGAGAGAGATTCGATGAAGGTGATGGCGTTCGATTGGGCGACGATATTGATGCCGTTGGTGAAGGCAACTTGAGAGATTTGGGGACTGAAAACGGGAGGGCGGGCGAGTTCCCAATCGGCGGGGACGATGCCGCTGTATTTGAGGAAATCCGAGTTGAGGAGGGTGGGAGAGTGGTTTTTGGCTGTTAGGGATAGGGCTAGTTCTTGGATGGTTATTTTCGGTGTCATGGTTGCTGGTAGAGCGATGTTTTGTTGTATTTTATACAGGGTTGGCTGCTTTTGTACAGGGGGAAGTTCATTTCCACTCAGCATCGAGGTTGTGCGAGCGTTCAATTTTTCCTTTTACGGTAAATTTTCCCAAATAGAAACCCAAGCCTGAAGAACTTGGTTTGGAGCTATTCGATTATTTTCTAATAAGGTTTTTATGATTCCTAAACGCAACTTTAATTTTTTTAAACTCCTGAGTTCCTCCATATCTGATTCAAGTTTTTGAGATATCGCTTCGGGGATATTATCTCTAAAAAGTTTTTTCCAAACAGAAGCTTTAGCTAGAGTATCTTCGTAAGAAAATTCTAAATTTTCAAAAAAACAACTTATAATTAGTGCCGGATCTAGAACAGGATCGTCAACCCTCGCTCCGAGTTGCAATATCATGTATAAACGCAAGTTCATTAACGATTCTATAAGGGATTCTCGAATAGCTCCATTAGAGCGGTTCCGAGCTAAAAAGTTATAGACTAAAACTGCTATCTGCGCCCAAATTAAACTTGACTGACGGTATTCCTCAGATTTAGATGCCAGATCGCTGGCTTTAAAGGCAGCAGTTTCGGCTAGCCCAAGCCAGTTAAAATTTATGGGCACTTGTTGTCGATCTTCCCAAACGCTGTTCAGCCAAGATTGCACTCTACTGGGTTCTTGTTGTAACAGATTGTTCAAAAAAATTACTGCTTCATCATTCATAGAACTCAAACCTATTTGCTAACTTAATTTTGTGAAAACAAATATTTGTCCGATTTGGGGATTTTTACTACTCTCAAATTCGATCAATTATTGTTCGGGGTGACAGATGCAATCCATTTAGTTCAAAAGCAGCTCTACCAATGTCTAAACTTATACCGTTAGGTAAGTAGTGACCGCTATGATTTGTTATTTCTAGGACAAAGTATTGATTTCTACTTCCCGCAATCATTGCCTCCCCAGCAGCCAAAACTGGTTCGCCGTTATTGATAACAGAATGTGCAATTTCTCGCCCATTTACTATTGCAGGGATAAAAAATAGTTCTCCCGTTTCTGTAACAGCCCATTTTACTTTTTCTCCTGTATCAATCATTCTATCAAAAGCAGGATTTCCTGCTTTTAAAGGTTTAACATTAAGCCGTCGTGCTAAAGCAAGCTCTTGAGGCAAATTATCAGGTAGAGTATTAGGAAAAGAAAGCTTTTTCGCACCCACACCTTTCCGTAGGAAAGATAGGGCAACTGGACCAGTGACTAAGCCAAAGCCTATCGCCATTGAAATAACTAAATCTGCCGTACTATAATCACCTTTGTTAATAGTAGCTCCGATTAGATGGCTACCACTCTCCCACTGTATGCCCGCTAAAGTGTTAGCAATATCCGCTGCCGCTTGAGCCTCACCCGCGCTAAACAAACCAGTCGGATCGGTATATGTAACCGGATTTGCATGAGCGTAAAGATACTTATGCAGCGACATCGGATCTTCAAAGCTGCCCTCATAAGTATCCCGCCGAGTAAACCGCCCCACGCTTTGGTTGTAATACCGCTCTCTCAAATAGTATTGACCTAAGTCTTCATCAAGCTGCTCTCCTGCAAACAAGTAGTCATTCTCTACATTACCAGCAGAAGCAATTAAATTGCCAAACGCATCGTAACTGTAAGTATCAGTCACCACACCCGACGCATTCGTCAGCCCCCTCGTACTCCCCAAGCCATCAACTAAATAATACGAATCATTAACTCCCCGTTCCTGACTAATCAAATCCAACCCATAAACGTAACTAGCAATCAAAGCATCATTAACAGATTCCTCTAACACCTGAGCGTAAGGAAGATTCTTATCAACCAAATACTCAGTAGTCACCCCATTAACAGTCTTGCTAACCCTCACCCCATCCGCATCGTAAGCATAACTAATATTCTCGCCCGTCGGAGTTTGAACGCCAATCAAACGATTCTCTTGATTCCAAGTATAAACCGTCTCTTGAGTACCGTTCTCAATCTTGCGAGTAGTATTCCCATTCGCATCGTAACGATACTCAGTCGTCTTAACCAGCACCCCATTCGGCCTCAATTCCTCCTTCAACAACCTATCATTATCATCATAACTATAAGTCGTCACCCCACCAACAGAATCAGTCTTACTCAACCGATTCCCCACAGCATCGTAACCGTAACTAACCGTCCTCTCAACCGTTCCCCCAGGTGCAAAGATTGTCTCTGACCTCAAGCGGTACAAATCGTCGTATTCGTACTCAACCTTGCGCCCGTTCTGTTCGGTAACAACTCGCCGATGCCCGACAGGATCTAAGCTATAATCAAAACTTTGAAGCGTCGCACCATTCCTTTGATAAGTCAACAACTTCAACCGATTCAACTCATCATAAGTCCGACTTTCCACCACCCCATTCGGTAACTGTGTTCGTTCTAAATTCCCCTCAGCATCGTAGAAATACTTCGTTTGGGCCAAATCCGGGTCAATCACTTTCTCCAAACGATTTTGCTCGTCATATTCGTACTGAGTCAACCCAGCAGGAGTTCTCACAGAGGTGCGATTGCCCGCAGCATCGTACCCGTACTCAATCGTCGCCCCGCTTGCCAAATACGGGCCATCTGGGTCAATTCTCGATACCAACCTTCCCAATTCATCGTAATTAAAAGTAGTCGTTTCCTGCCCTTTGACAACAGTCTTAATCTGCCCGCCACTCGTGTAAGTAAACGTAACGGGAGATTCCCCAATAACAGAAAACTGTTTGTTCGTCAAGCGATTTTCAGCATCGTAACCGTAGGTAATAGTATTACCATTAAAATCAGTAACACTTTGAACATTACCCGCAGCATCATAAATCGTACTCGACCTTTGATTTAACGGCAACTCAACAACAACCCGACGACCGTTTTTATCGTACTCAAACTCAGTACGACTATCTTTAGCATCCTCCTGCCAAATTAACCGCCCAGCTTCATCGTAACCGTACTCGGTTCTCAGATTGACTGGATTGGTTCCCGACTGATTCAAAGTCTGCACTACCGCAGTCAATCTACCCAAAGCATCGTACTCGTACTTGACAGTTTTCCCAGCCGAATCAGTAGTAAAAATGCGGCGACCCAAACTATCATATTCAGTCTTGGAAGTCGGATTGTCTAAAAGGTTGTTAGGAGTAGCATCGGGATAAACAGTCTTCACCAACCGACCTAAACTATCGTACTCATAACGAGTCACCCTTCCCAACGCATCAATACTAGCAACAGTCCGTCCCAACTTATCGTATTCAGTACGACTTCTCGGATTATCAGAATTATCAGGCGTAGCATCAGCATAAATAACCGATTCAAGCTGACCGTTAATATTGTAACGATACTCAGTCCGATTTCCCCGTTCATCAATCTTAGCTTTCACCTCACCATTCTTGTAATACTCAGTCTTACTTCTGGGATTGTCCGACAGGAAAGCAGGCGAAACATCGAGATAAATTACCTTAGTCCAGTCTATTGTAGCAGGAGTTTGATTCGGTGCAATTGCTTGAATCAACTGAGAAAGCGTATCCACTGTATCGGCATAAATCGTCTCAACTAAGCGTCCAGCATCATCGTAATTGTAGTGAGTTACCGAATTATCCCGGTCAACACTAGCCCGCAAGCGCCCGCCCTTATCGTAAATGTTAATTGTACGGGAATTGTCAGCGGGATTACCGAGAGTATTGTCGGGATAAATGGTTTCAACAAGCTGACCTTTACTATCGTAGCGGTATTCGGTTTTGTTGTTGCGGGCATCGATTACAGCAATTTGATTGCCGTTAGCATCGTATTTGTACTCCGTTACCTTATTTTCAGCATCAGTAACTTTCGTAACTTTACCGTTACTATCGTAATCGGATTTAGTAACTAAAGTTTGCATCCCCGAAGGAGTAGTTACAGTGCGAGTTTCTGTTTTACGGTTGCCGCTGCTGTCGTAAGTGTAAGTTGTTGTATTTCCTAAAGCATCTTTCACTGACAGTACGTTACCAGAACCATCATAAGTAAAGTTAGTAACTTTGTTAGTAGCATCGGTAAAGGTGAGAAGATTTCCCCTCATATCGTAGCTGAACTTACTAACGTTGCCCTTCGCATCCTTAGTTGACAGCAAATTCCCGCTAGGAGAATAAGTATAAGTAGCAGCATTCCCCAGCGCGTCGGTTTCAGTCAAAACCTGCCCGCGACTGTTATAAGTCCACCGCGTAATATTCCCTAACGGGTCTTTTTCAGTTAACTTATTCCCCTTAGCGTCGTAAGTCCACTCAGTCTTTTGCCGCACCTCAACCGAATTGCCAGCAGCATTTAACTCGCTAGTAATAACAGTCTCAGTCAGAACATTATTATCCCCATCAAAAGTCCTATCAATCCTCTTCCCTAACGGGTCAATCTCAGTTAAAACGTTCCCCCGACTGTCGTAAACGTAAGTCGTCTCCTTCCCGAAAACATCCTTAACTTTCTGAATCGAATTATTAGGATCGTAAATCAATTCCACCGCAGAACCGTTGGCATCCACCATCTGCTTCAAACGCCCGGATTCGTCGTACTCAGTCTTGACTCCACTCCGTCCCAACGAATCAATTACCTCCGTTAAAAAGTGCGGTCTGTCCTCATCTCCATAAACAAACCGAGTAGCATTATTCTCCCTATCCTTAACAGCAACCAAATCCCCTTTCGCATCGTATTCGTACTTAACCTTCTTCCCATCCGGGTCAACAACACCGACAATCCTCCCAGCAACATCCCTCTCAAAAGTCACCGACTTACCAGTCGAACTTGCAATCCCCGCATCGCTAAAAGTCAGCTTATTCCCATTCGCATCAGTAGCAGTCAATAAATCCCCAGATGCCGCATCAATCTCGTAAACCAATCCCTCCTGAGTCGTCAACACATAAACACTACCAAAAGCAGGATTTTCGGGATTGAAAGGCTGCCCGTTGACTCCGTAATACTCGCCGTACTCATTCCGTATCAAATTCGCATCCTTAACCGTCAGAGTCACCGTCGAACCCTTCTGAGACTCAAAAGCCGGCTTGTACATCATCGCCCCCGGCCCAGCAGCCCCTAAATACTGATTCAAATGACTCGGAGTCGGCTTAAAAGTAAAGGTTTCCCGCTTCCCACCGGGTAGGGTGATGAATACCTTAGTCTTGCTATCAAATGCTGCGGTATTGATGCCCAATTCTTCGTAAATCGGGTCAGCTTTTAGCGAAGTCTTCAAATCAGTATCCCGGAACTCCATCCGCCAGCCGTAGCCAAAATCATCGCTAGAATTCGCATTCAAAGAATCGTAAGTCCGAGTCACGTTAATCGGAATTCCCGCCACCGGAACCGTCAAATCGGTAAAGGATAAGCGGAAGTTTCCTAACTTCAAATCACCAGCAACATTCACCGTCCTTTCAGTAGTCGAACCGTTACCGTTGGTATCTATTGCAGTGAATTTGAGAACGTAAGCGCCGTTAGCCAAAACAGTCGGGTCAAATGTCGCAACCGTTCCATTGCTGACAGCAGCAGTTCCCCGATAAACCTCCTTAAATCCTCCGCCATCGCCCGGAATTTGCCCGCCACCAACCGGGGCTACTTCCAATGTATAGTAAGCTAAATTGCTGTCGCTAATCGTGCCGGTGATATTGAATGGCGCACCGATATCTGCATCATCTTCTAGAGTAATGTTGATAGTTGGCGCGTTGACATCGCTAGTATCAATTGCTGCTACAAAAACAGTCGCACTTCCAGCATTCCCAGGTAAAGAAGCTGCTGTCCCCGAAGTATTCCGCAAATTACCAAAACTATCGTAGTTAAACTGAGCCACACCTTACTAATATCAGTCTACAATCAATTGCAAATCGCTCAAAGCCAATTTGAACCCACGAGATGCTATATTATTTCCTATCGTTCCGTATCCTTCCAATTCTTTGTCTTCCCAAGGGAGATAAATAAAATCCCCAATCTCGTCTGGATATTGCACTTTTACTACTTGATGCAAGTATCGAACGCCATAAAACTTATTGATGAAGCCAAAAACTGCTGTGTCTCCTAAACCGAAAGGATTATAGGGACTATGCGCCAACCAAGTACCGTCTAGGCATTCTTGTAAATAGCCCAAAAGTATATTTTCAAAAAAAACGCATTGGCGAGAATCTGCTGTAATTATTAACCCTTTTCTACGCATTTCTGCAACCTCTGGTTCCGGCACAACAAGTCCTTCCCGGTCATATTCACAGTCTAATTCTTGAGTCAAAGTAAAAGTGTAATCTTCCAAAGAATCTGGTGTAGAGTTTATGGCATTTTTTAGCGGTAGGTCTGTTTTTTCTGGCTCGGAAGGCAAAGAAGGAACATCGCCAACTGCCTGCGGATATTGTACTTTGATTACCTGATGCATGAATCGCACTGCATAAAATTGATTGATAAAGCCCAAAATTTCCAGTGGGGGCTCGAAATATGAAGTGCTTGCCAGCCAAGAGCCATCCAAACATTCTTGTATAGCCCCAAGAAGTGCCTTTTCCGAGACAATAACTTTATAAGGGTATTCTTTGAAGATCGCTCCTTTTTTCCGCATTTCTGTAAGTTCTGGCTCCTGCCAAATAACTCCTTTACGATCGTATCCGTAAGACAAATCTCTGCCAATATAAAAACGATATTTTTCGAGATTCTGTATTGGTAATTTATGATATTCGTAGTTATTATTAGGCATAAAATCACAATTATTCTTAACAAAAATAATTAAAAAACATAGCAATTATATTCTTTAACTATTAGTTTGTGTTGACTCGGCTCATCAAACAATCTAGATATCACCCTGAGAACAAAAAACTTAAATTCAGTCAATAAAGTTAGCAAGAACTAAAATTACTCCTTGTTGGAATGCTTTTTTCGCCATCATTTGCCTATCTGATTTTGAGATACCGCGACCACGCTCATCAGGTGCTCCCGGCATAGCTTCTAGTAATGAGATATAAGAAACAAACGGGAAAAGCTGATTTTCTCTGGCGTAGTTAGACATGGCTTGCCATTGGTTATCGTTTTCTTTTATATCCTTTCGTACAGCAGCTTGAGTCAATTTAATATCACCGATGAGATATGATTTTGGATTTTTCGGTGCATAGTTACCTTCTATAAATACAAAGTCTGGGCGAGAACCCCCCCCCCTATTCTCTTCTACGATTCTACGAGTCTGGGGGTCGTTATAATTGTAACAATCGAAGCCACTCCTTGCATCTCCATTTGTCTGTACTTGTGGGAAAAACCGTAAACTATTTATTAAAGGAAGACCCTCAAAATACTGGCAGATTGTGTCGTCTAAGAAGTCTTCAAATATGTTACCATCACGGGCTTTAAGAAGATCTTTTGCCAGGTTTGTACCCGGCATAAAATTGCCGAACGCACTCATTACAATATTACCTGTGGTTTCTCCCAATTTGTCCAAAACGTAGTCTTTTGCTTCAGCTCTTGCGTAGGTGTTAATAGCAGCCAAGGCACTTTGTGTATTTATTGTTGAATTAAGTTCAGCGATCGAAAACATCCCCGTAGGATCGCTATAAACATGAGGATTGTTGTAAACAAACTGATAGGGATTGCTACTCTCAGGTTCCATCTCAATCAGCTCGATCGGATCGTAACTCATAAACCGCCCCGTCTCAGGGTCATAATACCGCGCCCGGAAATTATACAAACCAGTCTCCTCATCCAACCACTGTCCCTGGAACCGGAAATCCCCACCCGCATTCCCAGGTAAAGAGGCCGCTACCCTTGACCCATTCCGCAAATTGCCAAAACTATCATAATTAAACTGAGCCATATCTCAAAAACCTTTTGCTTCAATCTTCCTTTGCTCCACACTCTAAAAGAAGTTGAATAATCTCTTGATTTTTTTCTTGTTTCGCACGGCTGAGCGCAGTATAACCCCCAATATCTTTGGCATTAATATCAGCACCAGCTTCCAGCAAAAGCTTAACTGCCCTAATACTTCCAGAAACAGCTGCGTTTGCTAAAGCCGTCCAACCTTTTTTTGTTCTTACATTCACATCTGCTCCTGCTGCCAAAAGAAGTTCAATAATTGCGACTTGGTTGTCATCTGTTGTCACTGAAGTTATGTGTGAGAATCGTGCGAGTCCCGCACCTTGAGCAGCCATTGTTAATGGAGTTTCATGCTGATCTTCTGTAAAACAATTTGCATCAGCTTTATGCTCTAACAAAAGCTTTACCACAGCTACCCGACCCCAGTATGCAGCTATAGTAAGAGCTGGATTTTCGTCTGAACCAATTGCATTAACATTAACTCCACTTTGAATAGCAGCAATAACTGCCTCAACATTGCCCATTGCAGCAGCGGATATGAAGTCTTCTGTCAAAGTATCATCTAATCTCTGGCGACGCAGTAAACCTTCAGAAAGTATCTCTTCTGCTTTTTGTCTTAACTGTGAAGAAGTTAAGGGCGCAAGATAGTCAAAAATTTCCTGTAATCCCCAGTAGGCTGCATCCCATAAAGCTGTGTATCCACCCGTCTCAGCGTTGACATCAGCTCCCGCTTCGACCAGCAATCTAACAACATAAATATCTGCGGCTCGAACTGCTTCCATAAGCGCAGTTGTATTATCATCAAGTCTAATATTAATGTCAAATCCGCTTTGGATTAGCTCTTCTAAATTTTTGGTATTCCCCCTAAAAAAATCACAGACTGCCGATTCTAGTAAATCCTTATGTTTCAGGGGGGACGAATTTTGCATGGTTTTTAATATCCCTAAAAAATTAGTTAATCAACAAGATTAGCAAGGATCAGTAACACTCCTTTGTCGAAGGCACTCTTTGCCGCTTTTGCAATTGCTTGTTGTTCTTCTTGAGCGGAAAGTTTACCTCCTCCGCTACTTTCATGTTTGAAGGTAATATAAAGAGCCGTTTTTGGGAATACGTTTTTCTCAGCATATGCTCGAATGGCTGTCCACTGCTTAGAGGGAGAATTTTTCTTTCCTATACCAGTTATATCTTTCAGCGCCGCATGCAAAGTTAATTTGACATCTCCAATTAGATAAGCTTTATTATTTGTATCCATAGGAGAGCCTTCTTTGAAGATGAAGTCGGGTCGCGAACCCGCAATATTTTTTAATTGACCAAAAGCTTTTCTGTCTGCACTAATGAATAATTCCTGGCAATTTAATCCTGGGTGGCTTGGTGTCCCATCTTGTATTACGCCCGGCTCTAACCACAAGCGATTTAGAAAAGGTCCGCCTACACTATTAAAGATTCCGCAAATTTGTCCTTTAAGGAAATTCTCAAACTTAGTGCCATCTTTGAATTGCCCAGGAAGCTGGTCTAACTCAAAACCAGCGAAGGGCAGAAGACGCTTGACAATTCCAGTGAATGAATCCGCCATAGCTTCGCCTATTTTATTTTTAAAGTAGCCTTTGATTTCGTTGCTAGCATAAGTTTTTAGAGCACTAAGTGCATCTTGTACGCTTATTGTTGCATTAAGTTCCATAATCGAAAACATCCCAGTCGGATCGCTATAAACGTGAGGGTTGTTGTAAACAAACTGATAGGGATTGCTACTCTCCGGCTCCATCTCAATCAAATCGATCGGATCGTAACTCATAAACCGCCCCGTTTCTGGATCGTAATACCGCGCCCGGAAATTGTACAAACCAGTCGCATCATCCAACCACTGTCCCTGGAACCGGAAATCCCCACCTGCATTACCAGGTAAAGAAGCTCCTGTCCCAGACGAACTTTTTAGGTTGCCAAAACTATCATAATTAAACTTAGCAACACCTTGACCGCTAGCACCAGCCAACCCAATCACCGAACCCATCGCATCCGTCAAATAATAAACCGGATTCCCGCTGCCATCAAACCGCATCAACGGCTGATTTCCCGCATAAACATAAGCACCCAAAGCATTACCATTCCCATCCATCACCAACTGCGGCGACTCCAAGCCATCACCCATAGAAGGCGCAACAATATAATCCTTTTCACCCGCTGCACTCTTCACCTCAACTCTCCGTCCCGAACTATCATAATCGTACTCAACCAACACATTGCCCGCAGCATCCTTCACCTGCGAAATCAAATTATCAGTATTGTAATCAAAATCCCGAATCACCCCATTTCTATTAACAACATCCACCCGTCCCCCAGCATCATAAGTATAAGTCTCCACATTCGACCCATTTGTTACTTGTGCAAGCTGATTCACATTCTCATAACTGTAAGTCCCCGCCGCCAAACCATTCGATACCACCTGACGGTTTCCAGCAGCATCGTAATCGTAATTAATCTCCTGCAACAAAACCCCAGCTGCACTGTAATAAGTTTCCTTATCCACCCGCAGCGCAGTATCGTACTCCAACCTCACGTAAGAACCATCTTCCCTTGTAATCTTAGTCGGTTCCCCAATCCCTTTTCGTTCGTAAGCAACAGACGCCAACACCGTCACCCCATCAGGAGCAAAATGAGTAATCTTCTCAACCAAATCCGTCTTATCCTGATACTGGTAAACCGTCTTCACCCCATTCGGCAAAGTCCGTTCTTTGAGACGATTTACTGCATCGTAAACCATCGCAGTTTCTAACACTTGACCGCCGGGAGAAGTTGCCTTCACTTTATCCGCATTGCCATTCGCATCGTAGCTGTATTCAGTTGTGTAAGCAGTAGAATCAGGCGCATTCTTATCAGCTTTAACCGCAACTTTCTCAACTCGACCCAAACCGTCGCGTTCGTAACGAATGCTGCCACCATTAGGATAATCTAAGCCTGCAAGCGCACCCGTATCAGAGTCATAGTGATAAGCAGTCGTTCCCGTAGAATCCGTCACGCTTAACAGTTGACCCGTTTCTGCATCCCAGTTAGAAACAACTTCCCCATCCAAGGTTGAAACCCTGCGCTTTTCCTGTCCCGCCGCATCATACTCGTAACTTACAGTTACTCCGCTGGGCAACTTCATTTGTGACAAACGATTCGTGACGGCATTGTAAATAAATTCCTTTTCACCGCCATCGGGATAGATAATTTTCTTGAGGTTTCCATCCTCATACTGGTAAGACAGCAAAGTTGCTTGATTCGGTCCCGTCACTCGTTCCAACCCGCTTTCACCGTAGTGATAAGTATAGACAGCATCGCCCAAATCCGTAACCGTCTTCAACCGTCCCAACTCATCGTAAGTAAACTTGCGGTCATTGCCGCCCCGGTCTACAATTCGAGTCGGATAGTCTTTCGCTTCCTGCAAGTTGTTGCTGAAAAGATACTCAACTTTCGACTTGGTTCCGTCGGGATAAATCGTTTCAACGGGCAAGTAATTAGGAGACTGTACTGAAGTTGTCTCTCTTCCCAACGGGTCGATAATTGTCGTTCCATTGGAATTGTAGCGGTACTTCCAGACCTGACCGCGCGGGTCAGTCATAGTTTTCATCTGACCGTTAGAGTTGTAAGTATAGCTGGTCGTGTAGCGGGTGTTGGCATCCAAAACCACAGTTGTTCCTGCTAACTTACTTATCAAATTATCTGCTACGCCTGGGTCGGGGTCAACGCCTACCAGCGCGTCGTAGTGGTAGATAGTTTCCACCCCCGTCGATTCATCTTTGACGCTTTTAACCCTGCCAATTTGGTCGTAGCCGTACCGGGTAACGCTACCGTTAGGGTCAGTTTCCGTTTCCAACTGACCTGCTTCATTGTAGGTAAATTTAATTTCGCCGCCGCCGTTCGTCACCCAACCTCCCAACTTCCCGTCATCCGTAAACTTGCGTTCGATGCGGCCGATAGTTGGGGCTTCTACAGTCGTCCAATCTGCTCCAGCTCCTTCATAATCGTATTCTACCCACAGACCGTCACCGTAGTCAGCTCTGGTTTGCCGTCCCAATCCGTCATAAAAGAAGGTGGAAGTAACGCCATTTTCAGTCATGGTTTCCAACAAACCTTTAGCGTTGTAAGTCATTGTTGTTTCGTTACCCGACGCATCTTTCATCCAGCGGGGATTGCCAAAAGCATCGAAATTGCCGTAGTAAGTAGTGCCGAAGGTATCGGTTTCTTGAACGACTCGACTTTGGGAATCGTAGACGTAGGATTGGATGACATTGCCGAGTCCATCCCGCATTTTTAGCATATTGCCAGCGCGATCGTACTCCATTTTTATGGATGCCCCTGTTGGCATGACAATGGAGGTAGGCTGACCGTATTTATTGTAGGTGTAGTTAGTGATTCCAGGCACCGTACCCGGACAGCCGCAGTAGGGTTCGGTACGGGATAAGAGATTGCCGCTAGCGTCATAGGTGTATTTTGCTACCAATCCGGCGGCATCTTTTGTTTCGATTAAATTGTTGTTATCGTCGTACTTGAAGTTAGTTTCTTGACCTAACGCATTGACTTGTTTGACAACATTGCCGCGCAAATCGTAGACATAGGTAGTGGGATTGCCGAAAGCATCTTTGACGGTTTGAATTGAGTTGTCTGGGTCGTAAATCAACTCTACGGGGTCGCCGTCTGCGTCAATTATTTTCTTCAAGCGACCTTTGTCATCGTATTCAGTTCTGACTCCCGTGTTTCCTAGCGGGTCGATGACTTTTTCTAAATAGTGAGGTCGATCGGTGTTGTAAACAAATTCTGTTTTATTTTGTTCTTGGTCGGTGGCGGCAACCAAATCCCCCTTAGCATCGTATTCGTACTTAACCTTCTTCCCATCCGGGTCAACAACACCGACAATCCTCCCAGCAACATCCCTCTCAAAAGTCACCGACTTACCCGAACTGCTAGCAATCCCCGCATCGCTAAAAGTCAGCTTATTCCCATTCGCATCAGTAGCAGTCAGCAAATCCCCAGACTTCGCATCAATCTCGTAAACCAACCCCTCCTTCGTCGTCAACACGTAGATGCTGCCAAACGCCGGATTCTCAGGATTGAAGGGCTGCCCGTTCACCCCGTAATAATCGCCGTACTCATTCCGTATCAAATTCGCATCCTTAACCGTCAGAGTCACCGTCGAACCCTTTTGAGATTCAAAAGCCGGCTTGTACATCGCAGCCCCCGGCCCAGCAGCCCCTAAATACTGATTCAGATGATGCGATTGCGGCTTAAAAGTAAACGTCTCCCGCTTACCACCAGGTAACGTCACAAACACCTTCGTTCCCGATTGAAAAGGAACCGTATTAATCCCTAACTCCTCGTCGGAAGTCGGGTCAGCCTTCAAAGAAGTCTTCAAATCAGTATCCCGGAACTCCATCCGCCAGCCGTAGCCAAAATCATCGCTGGAATTCGCATTCAAAGAATCGTAAGTCCGAGTCACGTTAATCGGAATTCCCGCAACTGGAACGGTTAAATCAGTAAACGACAAGCGGAAATTGCCCAACTTCAAATCACCCGAAACATTCACCGTCCTTTCAGTAGTCGAACCGTTACCGTTAGCGTCAAATGCAGTGAATTTGAGAACGTAAGCGCCGTTAGCCAAAACAGTCGGGTCGAATGTCGCAACCGTTCCGTTGCTGACAGCAGTCGTTCCGCGATAAACCTCCTTAAATCCTCCGCCATCGCCCGGAATTTGCCCGCCACCGACTGGGGCTACTTCCAATGTATAGTAAGCTAAACTGCTGTCAGAAATCGTGCCGGTGATGTTGAATGGCGCAGTGATTTCTGCATCATCTTCCAGGGCGATATTTATAACAGGCGCATTGACATCGGTGGGGTCAATTGCTGCTACAGTTTGAGTCGCATTCCCTACATTCCCAGCACTATCTTTTGCTGTCGCAACTGCCGTAATACTGCCTAAATTATTTACCTTGACAGATGCTTGACCTTGTGCATCCAAAACTACAGGAGTGCCGTTGATAGTCAAACCCAAAGATTCAACTTTCACGTTATCGACAGCATTGACGGTAAATGTGACCGAATCTCCGAGATTAGCTGTATTTTTGCTGGCAACAATATTGACTTTAGGTGCGGAAGTATCCGCGACAACACTTAAATTGTAAGAAACAGAAACAGTCTTGCCAAAAGTATCGGTGATAGCAACTTGCACCGGCCCCGTCGTACCGACATCAGTTGCTTGAGGCATCCAACTAATGCGGCCGAATTCATCAACAGTCATTCCAGACGGCGACTGTATCAGAGAATAAGCAAGCAAATCCCCCTCAGCATCAGTCGCCCTTAAATCGTAACGATAGGTAGAACCAACAACCGCCGACTGAACAACAGGAACAGCAGGAACAATCGGTGTAGAATTAGCCCTCGCAGTCAGGGTAAAACCTTGCGCCGCCCCCAAACCGCCAGCATCAGCAGCGCCCACTACTATTTGATGGTTTCCAGCAGTCGGGTTATCCCAAGTTAGCAATCCAGTTGCGGCATTTATTGCCATCCCCACTGGTGCTTTTAATAACTGATAAGTTAAACTACCACCCTCGGGGTCAGTTGCTTGTACCCGATAGCTGTACTGAGAACCCAAAGATGCTGCAAATACAGGAGTTGAAACTACTGTTGGAGGCAGGTTGACGGCAGCAGTTCCCACAGACACCGCAAACTTCTGATTTCCCACCCCACCTTGGGTATCGGTTGCTAAAACTTCAACAGTATGAGAACCTACAAAATTAGCACCCGGAGTCCATTCAATTAAACCAGTTCTGGCATCAATCTTCATGCCATCCGGTTTGGTTCCCAAACTGTAGCGCAGGGTATCGTTTTCTGGGTCAGTTCCAAATACTTGATATTTGTATGTTCCGTTGACTCCAGCAATCGTGACTGGAATGGATACAATCGCAGGCGGCGTATTAATTCCCGTTACTTTTAAGCTGAATTCTTGACCTGTATAGGAACCCAAACTATCAGTTACCCGGACGGCGACTGTATGTTCTCCTATTTGTTCGCTGGTTGGTTGCCAACTCAAACCCCCTGTTTTTGTGTCGATTACCATACCCTTGGGCGCACTGTCAAGACTCCAGAGCAAGTAATCTCCATCGGGGTCGGTTCCTGTTAGCTGGTAGCGGTAAACTTTTTCTAAGTTGGTAACGGTATCCGGTACTGAAGTAATGCTGGGAAGTCGGTTGGCGGTGGAATTCGATACGTTGACAGTCCATGATTGGGTGTCGGTTCCACCTTGTCCGTCGCTAACCGAAACAGACACTGTTTGCGGGCCTGTTTGGGCAGCAGTCGGAGTCCAAGCTACCAAACCTTCTGAGTCAACGGTCATCCCAGCGGGTTTGGAAACTAATGTAAAGCTGATGGGGTTGCCGTCGGGGTCAGTTACAGCGAGTTTGTAGAAATAACCGCTGCCGGTGCGGGCTGAAGTGCGGGGGTCAGAAGTAATGTCCGGCGGGCGGTTGGGAATCGCCTCAATTACCCGCAGCGGCACTTCCAGCTTGGATTCGCCACCCTTTCCATCCGTGGCTTTAACTGTGAAAGAATTCGTTCCCAATTGTCCGGCTGTCGGCGTCCAAGTTACCAATCCGGTAGTTGGGTTGACTGTGATACCAGCAGGCGCGTTCGGTAACAGCGCGTAGGTAATAATGTCGCCGTCGGCATCCGCGGCTACTGCGCGATACTCGAATCGCTTACCGATTTGAGGTTGCAAGTCCGACGGCGGTATGGAGGCAAACAGCGGGGGATTGTTGGGCGGTATCAATTCTACTTCGACGTACTGCAAAGCTTGACCGCCTTTGCCGTCAGTGGCGCGCAAAACGACATTGAATTTCACCGTAGAAGGTGCCGAATCTCCCCGACCAAAAGCAATCAATCGATCGCGCGTTGCCCGCAATTCTTTATAATATTCTTCGACCTGGGCTGCTGTCGGAGTCCAAACTACAGTGCCGTTTTTCGGGTCAACGCTCATTCCTGGAGGGTTGAGAACTAAGCTGTAAGTCACTTCGTCGGCATCGGGGTCGGAGGCCAAAGCCCTGTAAACTAGGGGTTCCCCGGCTTTGAGCCCGAAGGGAGGCGCTACTGTCAGGAAGGTGGGGTCGGAATTCACAGGTTCTTGCGAATCTTTGTGGACGCCGAATAAATGAGTGAATGTTTGTCCCGCAGCCGTGACTGTATCTGTAAAAACTGAGGAACTGGGTGCAGTTTGTATGTAGTCGCTTGGCGCTACAGCCCGCACTTTGTAGGTACCGGGCACTAAGTTGTCAAAGGTAAACTGATAGTTTGTTTGACCCAAAATTGACTCGGAATCGTCCTTTTTGGTCAATTGCTTCGGTTCGTCTGGATCTAGCACTCCGTTGTTGTTAAGATCCAGATAGACTGGCACGTTTTCCATTAAGGGCTCGATGGTGTAGCGGGGGTCGAAACCGCCGAAAACGCTGCTTAACTGGTCTATATCGCTCAGTATTACTGCTTCTGGGTCGAGTTTTTTGATGGTATCCAGGGTTGAATATTGGCCGATACCGAAGGCTGTCAAGCCGATGCCTTTGGTTGTGAGGTCTGCCCTTACGGTCGCGGAGACTGTGGCATCGAGGGCGCCGTAGCCGTCGGACATGAAGATAATATTTTTGTCTCCCGGCATATAGGGGACTAATTGGTCGATAGCTTCTACGGCACGAGTAAAATCGTTGTGACCGTTGGGAATGGTGTAAGTGTCACTTGCCAGGATTTCCCGGATATCGGGGATGCCGTTGTTGTTTTTATCTGCCAGGGGCGTCGTGTAGGGCTGAACCCCAGGCGTTGCGGGGTCCATATCTTGAATTTGGGCGGTGTCTTTGTGGGGAATCAAGCCGATATTGACTCTATCGCCCAAACCTTGAGCTATTAATGTATCGATCAGAGTTAGGGTGGCGGCGACTTGAGCCTTGAGAACGTCATCTACTCCAGCCGGGCCATCAAACGGAGCAGCCGTACTGCCAGAAACGTCAATTGCCACCACAATCGCCGGATTGTTACCTTTAACTAATTTAGAATCGCGGAAACCGTTGCCGTTTAAATCGTCGAACACGGCTCCCTGAATTTTACCCAAAGCACCGTAAGCATCCACGGTAAACTTTTGCAAGCCCTTACCACCGCGCGGGTCTGCCACCTCCACGGTAAAGTCAGCTTTGCTTCCGGCCGCAATATTTTCCGGGAACCACAGCAACTCTCCGCTATCGCCGTCAATCAATGCTCCCAGCGGGCCGTCAACCAAGCGGTATTTGAGTCGGTCGCCGTCGGGGTCAACAGCAGCCACCTGATAGCGGTAAATCTTATCGTCCAGTCCGAAGCGCTGCACCGGTTCGCTGACGATAACCGGATTGCTGTTGGTCGGGTCGGGCCACACTCGAATGTTGTATTCTTGGATATCCTTGCCGCCTTGACCGTCTGACGCTTCGAGCTTAACGGAATACAAGCCAGTCGAACCGCCCGTATTGCTGCCCGTTTCCCCCGTTCCCGGAGTCACGATATCGGAGAAAGCCGTTTTCTCGTAGCGCAGAGCCCGGAATTGGTAATTGACCGGAGCGCTCGAAGTCCCGCCCTCTATTAACAGAGCGTACTCTCCCGTGGCTGGCAGTTCCACTTCCAAATCATTACCGAGCCAATTATTGCCGCCGGGAACCAACTTGTTGTCGGGACCGATTAGCTTCCAAAGGTTTGAATAATTGCCGACAATAGAATCGAAGAACAAGCGATCGCCCTGATTGCCCTCAAACTTGTAAAATTTACTCTGCTGTCCGTTTGTTAAAGCACCCGTTACTGGCAAGTTAAAGGGCATGGAAGCAGCAGAGGACAGTTCTAGGAGTTGGAACGAGTAGTTTTGATTGCTCGCTTGTTCCCCTTCTATTACCAGTTGGTACAAACCGTTTTGAGTCAGAGTGACTGGTGGGAAGTCAGTGGACTGGAAATTACCTCTGGTAAATACTGCTTCCCCTGTCGGGCTGTATAAAGTTGCAGAGACATTAGTTCCCACTATGCCGTTGAAAGCTACCCGCAGTCCTTCCACGCCATCAAAAGTATAAACTTTTGCCTCAGTCCCGGACAGCGTTCCCGATACGGGGCTGCCTATTTCTAAGTAGTTAGTTGTGGGACTTCTGAGACTGTTAGGCAACTCGGCGATGCGGAATTGGTAGCTACCATTTGAAGATGGGTAATAGCCGTATATTTGCAGAGTATATTCCCCTGAAAGCGGCAATACTTTGGGTAGGGTATTGTAGCGACTGTCTTGGTTGTCGAATACTTTGCTACCATCGGGGGCAATTAGGCTTGACCTGATTTCCCAGTTACTATTGTTGATGCTGTCTAAGAATATCTGTGTGCCGGCATTGGCGGTGAATTTGTAATTTTTAGGGTTGCCGGCTGTTAGCGTGCCGCTAATTGTAGAATTGAGTCCCGTGCTGGCAGTCGGTGCTGGCGTAATGTCGGTCGCCCTGAAACTATAGCTGACGGGTGAAGTGTTGTTTCCGGTAACGGCTAAAGTGTACAAACCCGCTGTCGGTAGCGCTACGAGAAAATCTGGCGAATTCCCTTGCGGGGTGGCTATTGCTTTGTTGTCAGGTCCGTAGAGCACCCAATTTCCATTGTTCCACGCAGCAGCATTTAAATCGAAGTTTAATACTTGACCCTGACTGCCGATAATTTGATACAAATCAACTTCCCCTATTTCAGCAGTGCCAGTATTGGGGGAAGTCAAATTCAGAGGGGAAGAAGAGGTCAAATCGCTCAATTTAAAACTGTAATTGCCTGTGGTATTGTTGCTGGCATCAATTACTAAGCGGTAAGTTCCGTTGGCAGTCAAAGCCTGTGGCAGCCAGTCACTATTTGTACTGCGGTTACTTATTGGATAGCCTGATGGGTCAACAACTAAGTTGCCAAAAGGATCGTAGAGTTGTACCGACAAGTTGCCGTTCCCAGTTATACCGTCAAAAAACAGCTTTTCTCCAACCTTTCCTTCAAAACTATAGGTGTCTTTTTCACCTGCTTTATCGATACTTTGAGTAACTGTTTGTCCGAGAGTTAAAGGTACTGTTTTTAACTCAGGCATCACCACTGTTAATCCGTAATTATTAGGTCTATCCTGACCGGATAGAACTAATGCGTACTCGCCCGTTAACGGCAAAGCCAGTTCGTAATCAGTACCCAATCCTTGATAGGTCAGGCGTTTGCCGTAGGGGTCGTAAAGATAATAGTAATTGTAGGGATCTCCGGCTGTCAAATCGAAGTACAAATAGCTGCCTTCTGCACCTTGAAACTTGTAGACTTTAGCTTCGCGCTTGCTGCTGCCGAAATCGCCCGAAATAGGACTGTCTAAAGTCAATTGTTCGCCAGCCGCCAAATCGAGCAAGCGGAAACTGTAGGTGTCTCCCGCACTGTCAGCATTACCATCTACAATCAGCTTGTAATTGCCTTGTTTGGTAAGAATTACAGGTTCTTTATCGTCCTTGGCATATTGAGTGTTATACCAGTCGCCGAAAATCGTTACTCCATCAGGGTCTACTAATTTTAATGTCAGATTTGTTGATGAATTCTCCAGGCTGTCAAACCACAGTTTTTGACCTATAGTGCCAGTAAAAGCATAGATATCCTGTTCTCCAGCTTCGCTAATTGTACCGCTGGCAGTATCGCCGATTTGGTAAGGAGTAGTAATCAGGTCGGGCGTGACTATTTTGAGAGAATAATTATTGTTCGGTCTGTCATTTCCTGCAAAAATTAGAGTGTATTCACCCTCGTTAGGCAAAGCAGACAATTCATAGTCATAAGATAAACTTTGACCCAAAACTCTCTTGCCGTAAGAGTCGTAGAGGTAATAAGAATTATAATAATCGTTGTAGTCAATGCGGTCACTGCGGTCAAAATAGAGAGGTTGACCTTTATTGCCAGTGAATTTGTAGGCATTGGCAGATTGTTTGCCAGTACCAAAATTACCCTCAATCGGTGAGTCTAATAAAGTAGTGTTTGCTTGAATTGAGTCGAGGAAGCGGAATTCATAAGCGCCTGTGCTGTCTCCAGAAGCGTCTACTTTTAGAGTGTAAGTTCCAGCTTCATCTAAAGTTAATAAATCTGTTAATTGGTGGTCGTAACCAGCATTTTGACTCCAAATATCTTTTTTGGTTGGGGAAGACAAGTAAGCAGTGATGTTGCTGGAAGCGAACAAACTGTCAAACCACAATTTTTGACCGGGACTCCCGGTGAAAGTATAGGTATCGTATTCTCCGGCTTCGCTTATTTCTCCCTTAATCGAATTGCCAATTGTGTGAGGAGGTTGAGTAACGATATCTGGCGTTACCACCCGCAGCTTGTAATTGTTGTCTGGTTGCTCGTTGCCACTGAAAACTAAAGTGTATTCGCCCGAACTTGGGAGCTTTACTAAATCAGAATCGCTGTAAATATATTGGAACAATAAGCGCTGACCGTCGGGAGCGTATAGGTAGTATGAGTTGTAAGAATTGCCCTCTGTGCGGTCAAAATAGACTGACTGACCCTCTGCTCCTGCGAATTTATACACGTGCGCTTCGCGCTTAGAAGTCCCGAAATTACCTTCAATATTCGCGTCTAAAGTTGTGGGATTTGCCGCAGCTAAGTCGAGAAAGCGGAAGCTGTAAGTTCCCGTGGCATCTGCATTACCATCTACTACAAAGCGGTAAGCACCGGTTTCATTCAAGACAGTCGGTTCGCGATCTGCCCCAACGCCTTGACTCCACAATTGTACTCCTGTGGGGCTATACAATGTACCGGTAATATTGCCCGCAGCAGCTAGGCTATCGAACCACAAATGCTGACCTTCGGTACCCGTAAAAGTATAAGTATTTTGCTGGCCGGCTTTGGTAATTTCCCCAGACTCCGTATTACCGATTGGCAAAGGCAATGTAACATCTGTTGGAGTAATTATCCGCAAACCGTAATTGTTATTAGTTTGGTTGTTACCAGTAAAAGCTAACAGGTACTCGCCGGAATTGGGTAGTTTTAGTTCGTAATCCCAGCCTCCGTATTGAGAAAAAAGCTGCTTGCCGTCGGGACTGTAGAGCTGGTAGTAATTGTACCAATCCCCGTCAGTGATGTCAAAATATAGGCGCTGGTTTTCTGAGCCTTGAAACTTGTATAGTACAGTTTCTAGTTTGCTCGTACCGAAATTGCCGAATATATTACTGTTATCTAAGTTCGGTAAAAATGTTGCGCCTGCGCTGTTGTCTAGCAGGCGGAAGCTGGCTGTAGTTGCTGAGGTATTATTTGATTGCAGCACCAAATAGTATTCGCCGTTAGCTTCTAAAGTCTGCAATGTAGTATCGCCTTGCAAATTAGTATTAGAAGCAATTTCCCGCCCGCTCGAATTTAACAGCCTTGCCGTGACGTTGGGATTGCTAGTATTTAAACCATCGAGCCAAACTTTTTGACCGGCTGCCCCTGTGAATTTGTATGCTTTAGTTTCGCGAGGATTTAAGGGGACATCGAGCGGGGCATTTAAGCCGAGTGTTGGCGATGCTTTGAGGTCAACCAATTGGAAGCTGTAATTGCCCGTGGTGGTGTCGCTGTAATAACCGTAGGCTTGTAGCTTGTAGGAACCTGTTTGCGTTAGTTGATAAGCACCGTAGTCGCTCTGGTTGTCTAGGTTGGTAAAAAACTCTGTGCCGTCTGGATTGTAAAGTCTAACTCGCTTTGTCCAGTCATTGCCCTGGCCGTCAAAATAAATTAGCGTTCCAGATGCGGCTGTGAAGGAGTAGTCATCCACTTCGCCCGGTACCGATAACGTACCGTCGTGCAACACTCCCAGTCCGCTATTGGGTGTTGACGGTGGTAGGGTGCTGTTGACAAGAACGTTATAGGGGACTGGGTTTACTGATGTATTCCGCAGGGCCAAGATGTAAGTGCCGTCAGTTGGCAACGTGCGAGTGAAGTCGCTGTTAAGGTTTGCCCAGCCGGCTCTGTTGTTCTCATAGTAGTAGTCAGGGTTCAGCAGGTTTTGAGGAGCGTACAGCACCCACTCCCCACCGGAATTCGGGTTCTGACTGTCGAAAACCAACCGCTGCCCTGCCGTACCGTCTACTTTGTACAGGACGGTTTCTTGGGCTGCCAGAGTGCCGTTGAAAGGGCTTGCCAACGGTAAGGAAAGTGCTGTGTCTTTGAGAAAAAAGCTGTAATCCCCAATAGTATTGGTATTGCCGTCAACGGTCACTTTGTAAGTACCCGGTTCGGTGAGGGTGAAGGGTTCCTTGTCCGAACCGGTGTTGCCGGTGAGAACCACTTTACCGTTGGGGTTCTCAATTTTAACGGTGATATTGCTGTTGCCGATGCGGGGGTCGAAGTATAGCGTTTGACCGACAGTACCCGTAAAGGTGTAGATATCTTGTTCGCCCAGCTTGCCGATGCTGTTGCTAACTAAGCTGTTCAACGCTATCGGGCTGGGGGAATCCGTCGTGGTAACTAGCTGAACTTTGTAGTTGACGGGCGTGCTGTTTTCTCCTCGCAACATCAGGTAGTAGTTGCCGTCTCCGGGTAGGACGTATTCAAAATCGCTTGCAAGTGCTACTTCACTGAGTTCATTATTGTTGGAGTTGTAGAGGTGCCAATTGGTGTTGGGGGAGTTTTCTTGGCTGTCGAAGTAAACCCGATCGCCTTTGGCTCCTGTAAATTGATAGAACTGTATCGCGCTCCCAGGATCTAGCGTGCCGGAGGTCGGGCTTGGGGCATCTTTTTGCAAGACTGGCGCGGCGTTGATATCTATCAGTCGGAAGCTGTAGCTGTCGGTCGATTCTCCCGAACCGTCAACGGTCAGCGAGTAGGTCCCGTTCTCCGGCAAAATGACAGGACTCCGCCAATATCCGTCCGCATACAACAGAGAGTTGTAGCCGTCGATGACTTTGGTGCCGCTGGGGCTAACTAAAGTAGCCTTGTTGTTTGGCGTCTCCATCAGCGTATCGAGGAACACCCGCTGCCCTTTGGTACCGGTAAAGGTGTAAACGTCCTGCTCGCCTTTTTCGCCGATGGAACTCGAAACTGGGACATTAAATGCCAGAGTCCCAGGTTGCACGTCGGGGGTAATTACTTTGAACGAGTAGTTAACCGGAGTGTTGCCGTTGTTGCCCCTGATTGCTAGCGTGTAAGTACCGGAGGTAGACAGCACCTGTTCGATATCGGTATTCAGGTCAGCGTGACGAATTTGGTTGTTTCCCGAATCGTAGAGAGTCCAGTTTGTATTTGCAGTTCCCCCCGGTGTATCTAAAAAGAGGCGCTGGTTTTTGAGGCCTGCAAACTGATACAAATGCGTTTCCTGGCCGGAGTTGAGGGTGCCGCTGATGTCGGTATCTGGCTCCAGGGGCGTTGCAGCATTCAAGTCGAGAACGCTAAAGCTGTAAGTGCCCGTGTTTTCTGTTATGGCGTCAATTTCTATGCGGTAAGTGCCGCTTTCCTTTAAAGTAATCGGTTCTCCATCGTCAGCGTACTGGAGATTGCGAATCCCCTGGGAGGTACCGCTGGGGGCGATCAGTTTCGCTGCGTTCTCTCCCAACCACCATTCGGGGTTCGGGATATTGTAGAACAGCCGATCGAAGTAAATGCGCTGTCCGACTTCTCCCGTAAAGGTGTAGAAATCAGTTTCGCCTTTTTCCTTGAGTTCCCCGTAAACGCTGTTGGGCGAGGCGTTGCTGCCGGGGACGATGGGTGCGGTGATGTCGTCGGGCGTGACAATCTCGAACGAGTAATCGACGGTGCTGGTAAAGCTGGAGTTGCCCCTGATGGCGAGCACGTACTCGCCGTCCGATGGCAAGTACCGTTCCATATCTGCTCCCGAACCGCGAGACAGGATGTCTTTGTTGTCGGCCGAGTAGAGTACCCAATCGAAGCCGCCGGTGTTGGTTTTGTTGTCGAAGAACAGCTTTTGACCTTTGCTGCCGGTAAAGCGAAATACGTCGTCTTCCGAACCGGGGCTGAGGGTACCTTTGATGGTGGTATCGAAGCGAACGGCGGGTACTAAACCGAGGTCGATAACGCTGAAACCGTAGCTGCCGGTGGTGTCGCCGATGGCTGATGTTACTATGCGGTAATTGCCGGTTTCTGTCAGGTTGAGGATTTTGTTGCTGTTTAAGTCCCCAGTCGATACATTCTGACCGCTGGGGCTTTGGATGTCGAATTTCCAATTTCCAGCAGCACCGCTGTATTGCAGCGGATCTATGTAAATGCGCTCTCCGGCCGTGCCGCTGAAGGTAAATTCGTCGCTTTCCCCTGGCAAGCTAATTTTACCCAGTACCGTATCTCCCAGCACGAGAACGGCTGGTGGCGTCCATTCTACAAGTCCCGTTTGGGGGTTAACTTTCATCCCTTCAGGGCCGAGAATCAGTTTGTAGCCGATTGTATCGCTGTCGGGGTCTACTCCGTGAGAGTCATAAGTATAAGGTACATTGACGGCTGCATCGACAACTGGCGTCGAAGTAAAAATCGGCGGTCGATTCGGTGGCGGATTAATAGCTGAAAGCACGTACTTTTGTTTAGCCACTCCACCTTTCCCATCTCCCACTTCCACCGTCACCGCGTGATTTCCAATATCTCCGGCAACCGGATTCCAACTAATAATTCCGGTTTGAGCATCTATCTCCATCCCCAACGGTTTTTCCAACAAGGAATAAGTCAGCGCATCCCCATCGGCATCAACGGCAATTGCAGTATAAACGTAACTTTTACCCACCAAAGCTTCCGTATTTGGTGTCGCCTTAAATTGTGGAACTTGATTTAACTGGCTTAAAAATACTAAATCGTAACTAAACTGAACTCCTTGAGGATTGTAAAACTTTAACGTATCGGTTGATGTCAGTTCCCCCGGCTTTAAAATGCCGTCACCAACCAGTTTGCTAATGTCGTAATAAGGAATTCCTTCCGGCGTCATTCCGTCCGCATCCAACAGTCGCACCGTTGGGTCGCTAATATTGTTTATCCCTACCAAAAGCGTACCCCGCACCGGATACTGACCCGCATTTTTTACAGCTAAATCAGCGTAAAGAATTTTGCTGCTTGAATTGAATGAAGTCTGTTTGTATTCTGCTTCCAGACTGCTCGAAACGTCCTGTAATCGATTGAAATTGACTGGTACGTTAGGGGATACATCCTCGGAGGGCGATGCTGTTACAGGAGCTATTGCAGCCGATGAAGGTTGAATGGCAATTGAGGTGATGCCGACGCCGGTTGCTGTATCGCTGTCGTTGTTGACCAACCGTATTTGCAGTGTAGCAGCCGTACCAGGAGCTATTTGCGATAAATTTACACTGATATTAGAGCCGTTGAAAGTAACGCCTGCTGCTAGTTGGGGAGGCTGTCCCTCGGTGAAATTGAAGAAGCTGTTGTGTCCCGTTCCTACAGTGTGAACTAAAGAGCGACCGCTGGCATCGACTAAGGCTATTTCAAAAGCATCTTTGATGGAGTCGGAGTCTGCCCTGTCGAAGTTGAGACCGGCGATATTCACAGTAAGGGTTGACGGCACTGCTGGAATTGTAATGGGCCGTTCTAACTTTTCTGTGAAGGATGTCCCTTCAGCCAGCCATATAACGCCTGAGTCAGTAGCTTCGGTGCGGGTAAAAGTTCTGCTGGCGGTACTGGAATTGCCGGCATTGTCTGTGGCAGTGGCGGTGAAACTGTTGCTGCCAATAGCTAATGTTACTCCTGCAAACTCAAAGCGTCCTGTAGAGTCAGCAGTAGTTATAGCTCCTGTTTCAGCTAGAATAACGGTACTTCCGGGGTCGGTTTGCCCGGTTAAGGTGACGGTGGAGTCTAGGGTTTGCCCGTCTGCAACGGGAGGAGTGTCGAAAGCTGGGTTTAAGCCAAATGTTAGTTCTGGCGGTGTCGTGTCGAGGGTGAAGGGGAGTTCAAAGGTGTTGGTGTTGCCTTCCGAGTCGGTTGCAAGCAGGTATAGGGTGTACGTGCCGTCTGTTAAGGTGTTGCCGTTTACTGTGGATAGTGTGTTGGGGGTGAGTGCAAAGCTGCCGTCGGAGGTTAGCAAGTCTTTAAGTTCAATACCGGTAGACTCCCTCGAAAAACTGGCGCGGAAGCTAGCAATGTCGCTGGCATCGGTAATTGTTCCGCTGATGGCGGGGTTATTGGTGATGCCGTCGGTACTGTTAGAACCGGTGTCGTTAACTAGCGCTGCTGCAATTGCGGGGGGGGCTGTCTCCGGCGGCACTTGGCTGTTGGCGTATTCTATCAGTTGCTGTCCGAGCTGAGTATTGCGCCACTCTCTGTCAGGGTTAATGACTGCAGAAAGCAGCGGTGCGTTTCCTGTTGCCCCAAGCACTGTGAAGATAAGGTCATTGTAGTCGCTGTCAGAGTTAGCGGCCGACATATCTTCCATCGCAAAAGTATTCCCCGTACCGGTTGCGTCGGCGAGCGGCAACACGTAAGATGTATCGTTGGAATTGGCATTGGCAATACTGAACAAAGGGCGATTTTCGGGGTACAAATTTTCCGAATACAAGGATTCGAGCGATGACTGCACTGTACCGTCGGGGACTAACATGACGGCAAAGGTGTCACCTGGGGTCATATTGAAAGTTTTGATACCCTGATATTCGCCGCTGCCCCACTCCCAGTCGAACGGCATCGAACCGGTGAATTTGGCTCCTTCTATCGAGTCGCTGATGACAATGTGTCCGTCGGTGGAATTGCTTAAAACTCTACGGAATGCTTCGGCAATGAATTCTGGAGTTCCTGGTGTAAATGCTTCCATTCCTGCCAGGCTGAAAATTCCGAGTTCGCCTTCAAACAAGCCGCCGTCAAATACATAGTCAAATCTGACTTCTCCTCGGTTATCTACAAGAAAAGTCCCGGGAATTGGTAAATTGGCTGTTGTTGTTATTGATAAATTTGTTGGGGAATTGATATTGCTTTGGAAGTTGCCTGTACTCTGTGTGGAATAAGATTGACTGTCTGCAATACCGTCCGAAAATTGAGCCGATTCTTCTGCCTCTAACGGCAGCCAACCGCTCGATACATCTGCGGGTTTTGGCGCAATTTCGGTATCAGAATATGCGGGCTGGGATTCTGTAGTTTCTGTGGGAGTTGAATTGCTATTATAAGTGTTTGAATTTGGTTCGGGTGGGAATTTAAGAGTTGAGGGTGAAACGCTTGTTTCGACTGAGGCTATCTGTGCTGTATCTGCTGCTGTTTCTAATGGAGTTGAGAAAAGTGTCGGTATGGGAGAATCGGTTTGTACGCTAGAGTTTGAGTTGGAAATTAGCGGGTCGGTATCGAGAGAATTAACGACAATTGCCGGGGAGTTTTCAGTCTCTAATTCTGCTGCTGTGAAGGTGACAGCGATGTCCGTATCAATTGTATCCGCCCTGAATTCTGCAAGAGCGAAATCGTCTGTTTTTGGTGGCAATTGTTGGCTTTCAAATTGGGCTGTTATTTCAGCAACAGGGAGTTCGCGTTCAACCGTATCATCCGCTTCGGGTGTGGCAACAATTGACTCGGTTTTTGTCACCAATTGTTGGCTTTCAAATTCGGCTGTTATTTCAGGGAAGGTGGTGTCATATTCAATTAAATCGGCAACCTTTTCTGTTTCTGTAGCAATAATCTCAGCGGTTGTTGTGGGAAATTGTTCAGTTTCAATTTCGGCTGCTTTTTCGGTAACATCCCTGTCACTTTCCAGGGTACCAACAGCCTTTTCTGCGGGAATAACCTCAGTAATTTTGGTCGGCAATTGTGACGCAGCATTAGGAAGATTGTCATCGGTTTCTCTTGGCAATTCTTCGCCAAAATTATCGGCAATCTCAGATGTTTTTGCAGGAGGCTGTGACGCGATGGGAGTGGGAATCAGCAGAGTTTCAGCGGTTGGTGGAGAAGCAGCATTATTTACAGCATAGTCGGCTTCAGCCGGCAATTGAGGAATGCGATTAGTTGCAGTTGTGTCGGTTTTAATTAATTCAGCATCTGCTGACTCGCTGACAAGAGATTCTGCTAATACTGGCAGTTCAATTTCCGAATTTAATTCAGTAGGGCTAACACTGGGTGTCTCTGGGGGAGAGGCTGTTTGTTCTATTTGTTGCGATTCTTGACTATCTGATTTGCCAACTGTTGATGTTTCTGTGGCTGGCGATTCTTGGCTGTCAGATTTGCCAAATGTTGATGTTTCTGTGGCTGGCGATTCTTCAGTATCAGATTTGCCAAATGTTGATGTTTCTGTTGGTTGCGATTCTTCAGTATCGGATTTGCCAAATGTTGATGTTTCTGTTGGTTGCGATTCTTGGCTGTCTGAGTTAGCAACTGTTGCTGCTGTTGGTTGCGATTCTTGGCTGTCTGAGTTAGCAACTGTTGCTGCTGTCGGCTGAGGTTTTTGTTGGTCGTTATCAGCAGTTATCGATGGTGTTTCTCCCTGGGATTGATCGCCGGAATTAGTAACAGTTGATTCTCGGGTAAATTTCGGCTCTGATTTATCCGATTCACCCTTCAGTTTTTGAACTAACTGGGAGTGAATTGATGCAGAGAAGGAGTCAACTAATTCGCTGAGGGGAACTATTTTGGATGTAGCACCCGTGACACGGAATGTGATATCATCGTAATCGATATCGCTTCCTTGAATTAGCCCCATGTCTTCCATGGCGAAGAGTTGGCCTTCGCCTGTAATGTCGGCAATTTGACCGATACTGAAGGTGTCGCTGGGATTGTCTGTAGCTATTGAAAATAGGGGTTTTTTGTCGTCGCCGATTGCGGGGTTGTCGTATACTTGCTGTACGGTGCCGTTGGGGACTAGCATGAAGAAGAATTTGTCTCCAGGCGTCATGGCAAATGTTTTTGTGCCGAGGTATTGCCCGGAATTGAGGTTTTCTGAGCTGTTAGGATCGGTGTAATATGCGGATTCTAAATCGTCAGAAATTGCGATGTAGCCCTTTGTCGAGTTGCTTAAAGCTCGACTTGCTGCTTCTTTGATGAAGGCCTCGGAACCGGGAACGAATTTTTCCATTCCGAGTAGGCTGACGATGGCTAGTTGTCCGCTATACCAGCCGCCGTCGGATGTGAATTGTATGCCGACTATTCCTTTTTCATCGACAGTGAATGCGTTTGAGTCAAAGTTAACGTTGGTTGGGGGAGTTGAGGTTTGATCTGGTTCTGGGGTTGAGGTTTTATTTGGTTCTAGATTAGTGGCGGTCTCTAAGTTGTTGGTGGTGGAGATTTCGGTAGGTGAAGTTTTGTTGGATTCTGATTTGTCAGTCGTTGATACAGTTGCAACTGAGGTTTTGTTGGATTCTGATTTATCAGTCGTTAATACAGTTGCAGGTGATGTTCGATCTGGTTCAGATTTATCAGTCGTTGATGTAGTTGCAGGTAATGTTCGATCTAGTTCAGGGTTTTCAGTGGCTGAGGCAGTTGCGGGTGATGTTGTATTTTCTCCTGAATTGTCAGACGTTGATGCAGTTGCCGATGATATTTTGTTTGGTGATGACTCGCTTTTGAGTGTAGTCTCTGATGATAAAGGCGTTTGGTGTTCTTCGGGTTTTGAAGTCGTTTCAGCGGTAGCGGGCAATGGCGTTTTGTCCGAAGCTTTTTCGCTCGTGGTAGATGCAGTTACAACGGGTAATGTTTTGTCCGAATCTTGTTCTGATTTTGTGGAGGCGGTTGGCGATAATTGTGTTTTATTTTCCAGCAATTCATCGGGAACAGCGGTTGTAGCTGCTGTGCTTTTATTTAGTTCTGAGCTGCTGATTGACGAGTTGACTGGAGGTATGTCAGTCGCAGATTTATTAGAATCAGAAGAAACGTTATTTGATGCAATTCGATTCGGGTTGATTAGGAGGTCTCCTAAGTCGGAGTCGAGTTTACCAATTAGGGGATCAACTTCAGAATTTGTTGTATCCCTGAGAGTGCTGTTAGTTATCAGAAGGCTGGTGTTGGCAGAAGATATGCTGTTAATATCGGAGGGTTTATTAATAATAAAAGCATCAGTTTCTGTTAGACTGAATTCGGATGCGGGTTCGCTTGCTGGTTCTATTAAGTTTAAGTTAAGCTGTTCGGATTCGGATGATTCTGCCGAAGCTTGATATAATAAAGGTTTTGAGGTTTGAATTCCCGGCAGCAGAGGGGGCTTTGTCGGGGCAAGTCCGGGAATTAAGGATTCCTGTTTTTCTATTAAAGGTTCTCCAATCGGGTCTGTTAAAGGCACTCGCTTGCACTCCTGATTTGAGGGTTAAATAATATTTTTGTAAGCTTGGATGCGGAACTTATCTTTTTGAGGAGATGCGAGTTGCAATTTTCCCGCTTTGGTCGAGTCGCCTGTTTGAATGGAGTTACAAGGCTCTTCCGTACTCCTTAAACGACTGTAGCCCGCGAAGCTATTGTTACTCGCTTTCGCTATTTATTCAGTCCTAGACTCAATTTATTCAGTCCTAGGCTCAATTTATTCAGTCCTCGATTCAACGGGTCAATTTTGACACTATCTGTAGTGGTAAGGCGGGGAGCGGCGCATCATACAAGTAGAGTCTATGCGTCCAGGACTATTATTATTGATTGTTTTGCTTGATGTTCGTCGAGCTGGAAAACTGTCTGTTGTAGGATTGACAGTCAAGGTAGGAGTTGCCAAATTTGTGCTTTTGCTACTTTTTTGGGGAAAAGGCAATCGAAACGGCTTTGTTAAAGTCATGGCTGCACCCTTGATTTTTAATTGATTTGGCGTTGAGCAAATTCGAGGAATCTTTACTTACGCTTACTTCTACGACTGCGCTCAACTTGTTGCTCATCCTTATTATCGGCTAGACTCGATTATAAATATATTAGTTACAATACTGAACTTTATAGTTTTTGCTGCTGCAAGTCAGAAGAAATTTCTGTATATTTACTGAGAGTTGTTTGACTTATGTTAAGTCTTTATAAAAGTAACGGTTTTCATGCGGGAAAATACTTAAATCAGGCAGGAAAATACTTAAATTAACGAATCCACTCCAAGCTTCCTAAGCGCCCGTTTCCTCTTGCTCGGCAGCACCGCTTGGAAAGTCATTCACTGCTCGGACACCCGACCCACTTCGGGCAAATCCAGCAGTTCTGCGGTGTCAGCAACCTGACTCTCAACTAGAGTGAATTTTATACCCGGGAGCGATCGCTCAAAAAGAGGCATCCTCGGTTCGTGGAAAGCGGGCTCGCGAAGAATGCAGCATACACGCGTAAAACGATAGCGATACCTTGAATCCCGCACGCTAATCGCTACTTTGATAGGATTGCTTGAAAAAACTGTAGCGTAAAACTTTACGATTATCAATTGCTGAGAGTTGGGAGAAACTCGAGCCGGGAAATACCGTTGCTGTTGGTACAGTTGCAGGCATTTTAGAATCAACTGATTCCCTCGGCAATTTGCCGGAAGGCGACTTATAGTTTAAGGAAAATTCCTCCGGGTCATTCGCTGGCGATCGCTTAAGAGAGGAAAGACTGATTGTTTCTGCAACTGATGCTGCGTAGAGACGGTATGCAGCGGATAATTTAGTAACGCTTTCTCCCAACAATCCTGTTATTTACAAATATTTTATAACAAAAATGCTCATTATTAATCAACAGCGTGCAGGCAGGGCTATTTCATTCTTGAGAGAAGGGTGATAAGCTGAAGCTATATTCCTTCAAATTGTTTTGAGTAATGACGCAACTTGCAATTGTTGAAGCCTTCTCTGACTTGATTGATACTCGTTGCGACACAGGATCGCGCCATCAGCAGGCACTCTGTCTTGCTATGTTCACGGCGTTGCAGTTGCTGCCGGGAACAAAGGTTTTCTCGCAATTGGGGATTGGCGAGGGAGCGCACAAAGCCGAATTAGTAAAACTTTTTCAACCACCAAAGGGACGAATTCCTTCTTATAGTACGATTCGACGCACCAAGAATGCGGACAGAGTATCAGAGTTATTCAGCCTGCTTATCCCGTTTTTTTGGTGTTCAACCATTGCCAAGAGAAACAATCGCTATGGACGGTAAAGTAGTAAGAGGTTCATATGAGGCAATCAGCGATGATCCCGCATGTGGATTCACATCCAGCTATTATGCTGGTTAGCGCCTACATTGTTGAGCGGGGCTTGATTCTGGAACCTTATGAGGTGGATTCAAAAACAAACGAAATCACAGCAATTCCTGCATTTATCGAACAGATGGCAGTCAAGGGCGTGGTTTTTGCCTTTGATGCCATTAGCACCCAAAAAAAACACTTCAGGTGACCGTTGACAGTGAGAATGATTACGTGGGTGCGCTCAAGGGCAACCAATCTGGATTACTAACAGCAGTCAAAGGCTGTTTTAAATCACAACAGAGCGCTCAAAAAATCAACAAAGGTCATGGTCGTATTGAAAAAAGGACAGTGAGTATTACACAGGATTTGACAGACCTTCCCAAATTTCCGGGACTCAAGACCTTGATTAGAGTTGAATCAGAACGACAAGTATATCGTGCCAATATCATCGAGTATGCCACAGAAACCCGCTATTATATAGCTTCATTTGTTGATACAGCAGAAGCTTTTGGACAAAGAATCCGTGGTTATTGGGGAGTAGAGAATAAAGTGCATTATGTACGGGATGTGACCCGGCGTAGAAGATGCTTCACGCATTAGAACTACCCCAAAGCGTGCAAATCTGGGCAACGGCGCGTAATTTGGCACTCAATTTATATCGAGAGTATGGATTTCAGAATATGGCTCAAGCTCAACGACTGGCTGGCTTTGGTCTTAACACACTCAAGGAATTATTTAGAATGAAATAGCCCTGCCCCAAATATAGTCTGTCTACTTACGCCGAGCTGTACTAGCGTGCCAAGATATGGGTGAAGTGGCAGTTCGGTAATGTCCGATTAATTTTTGATTAACCTCCGCGCCTACCGCCCTTTGAGCGGCTAAAAAAGTCAGCTACTGAAACCACTTTCCGCAGAGAGTGCTAATTGTGGCGACTGAACGCTCACCCGCCACTGTCCCCTCGCATTGGCGCCCGTCCGTGTGGGCGAGCGCAAAGAAAGAAAACACAACTTTTCGCTTTCCTGAAACCGCTTAGATCCTCGTACAGCAGGCCGGGACCGTTGAATAAATTATCAGATTAGGTGGATTTCTCCTCAGTTAATCATCCAAAAGGATGAAGTTAATTCTCCGGTTCTTCAGCCCATATAGCCATGCTGCACCATGTTGTCAACTGTTGCAATCTAAAAAAGGTTAGCAATGCTTACCGCAAAAATTTGATTGGGAGTTTTTTGTTCAGATGACTATCGCAACTATCAACGATGTACTATTTCCGCCTTTCCTTTTTACCACCCTATGAATGCTTAGCCTCAGCATTCCTGCACGAGCCTGAAGCAGCCCAATCGGAAGAACTCACAAACAATCGAACCGAAGTAAATGTGGCAACAGCCGCAGCGCAATCCGACGGTGCCGACAGCGAGGTAAATGGAGCAACAATTGAAATTGAGAACCCAGCCAGCACCCATCGCTTTCGCCATCGGTGTACAGGCAAACAAACACCGAACGAACCTGCAAAACCTATTGATTTTGCCGCACATTCAGGCGCAAGCACGACCTCAATTCCTGCCGTTAATACTTCGCTGATTTCACTCTTAGCTTGCTCGCATTCATTGCCAGCGCCATTAAAGCTGCTGCACCGTCCCTGGGCTTGCTCGCATTCATGTCAATGGTTCTGATTCCTCTGTTGAATGGTTGCAGGCTCAAATCAAAAATAGGCTGGAAGATTCTCCAGAATTTGTGATGCTTCTCATCCTCAAGCTTGCTCCCAAAGCGGTTATTGCAGACAAGGAGGGCCTTCGCTACTTCTGACAGAGGTAAAGGTGCGCGTTCGGCGTCAAGACGGTGAACCAAAAGTTTCGATCGCCAACCAATTAACCAGCGCGCTTGTTTACCATCCAAAACTTATAACAATGCTTTTGCTCGCCGACTGCAATGGCATTTTTTTTGCATGAGTGAGAGAAGCTCTTTTCCCAAACATTCATAACTTTTTATTAAGGAGGAACGAAAATATCACAAAAAATTGCAAGTTGAATCAAAAAATAGTATAATCAAATTATATAAGCGCCAGTTTTATTTGCTCGTGCCGTTATGGCAGCCCTTGAACCTGTTACCTTCCGAGAACTCATAGACGCGATCGCCACCTTGCCAATTATCAATTTGCCTGAGAATTTAAGTCAGTTGAGTAGCAATAAAAGCCATCTAACTGCAATAAAGGGCGCGGGCTCCGGCATCCTCGGCGCGGCGCCCCGCAAGTGTCCCATCAAGCGATAAAAGCTTGGAGGCAGACTTGACGTAAACTCCCTTTCGTCCAATAATGAAGGAATTTACCCGTCAAGGATGCGCCGTGAAGGTTCAAGGGAATGGGCGCGCTAAGATTTTGACGCCCGCAGAAATTGACCGACTGTTTGACCGGGGTTTTATTACAGCAAGGGACAGGCTTTTGTTTGCTGTAACTTTTTACTGCGCCTGCCGCATTTCAGAGGCGTTAGCTTTAACAACTCACGACATTGTTGGGGGGTCAGTCACGTTGCGGAAAGCGACGACAAAGGGGAAATCAGCAACGCGAACGCTGCCGCTCCATCCTATGCTGGCTAAGTATTTAAAGGCTTACAATCCAGATGTGGGTTTTTTGTTTCCGGGGCGAGAGGGTACGAAGCCTTTGACTCGCGCCGCATCGGATGTGATTTTTAAAGAAGCTTGCAAGCGGGTAAGAATTAAGGGGGCTTCAACACATTCGATGCGGCGGACGGCGCTGACTAATTTGAGCAATGCGGGGGTGCCGCTGCGGGTGATTATGGAGATTTCGGGACACAAAAATTTGTCGAGTCTCCAGCGCTATTTGGAGGTACAGCCGGAACAGCTTGTCAAGGCGATTGGACTTTTGAAGTAAGGCGACAGAGCTCAATATTTTCCTGTCCTTTACTATTACGGCAGTTTATAGATATTCCGAAACCGACAGCATTCAGCATCAAACAGCAGCTTAACCGTTCCCGTTCCGCTATTCCGTCCTTTCAATCCAATAATTTCAGCCATTCCCCGATCGGGAGAATCCCGATTGTAATAATCGTCCCTGTAAACTCCAAGCACAACATCCGCATCCTGTTCAATTCCACCAGAACCACGCAAATCCGATAAACTCGGACGCTTATTCGTGCGAGTCTCTACCCCCCGATTGAGCTGAGAAAGCAGCACAACCGGCGCGTCAACCTCGCGAGCTAAAATCTTCATCTGCCGCGTAATTTCGCTGATTTTATTGACAACATTTTCATCCGCCGAATTCACCATCAATTGCAAGTAATCAACAATTACCAAACCCAATGGGCCGCGCTCGCAAACAAATTCCCTAACTCTCGAACGAATCTCTAGGGGAGATGGTTCCAAACTTTCGTCTATCCAAAAGTCAGCATCGCTAACTTTCCCTAAAGCCGAAGCTAGGACTTCGTACTTACCAGCTAGGTTAACTTTCCTGATATCTTTCACCGACACCCCACTCTCAAGTGCCATTAGTCGCGCTGCCAAGTCCCGACCTGGCATTTCCATCGAAAACATCAAAACTCGACCGTTCGTGGGAAGGGAAGCAATGTTGTA
>NZ_JAUBPT010000081.1:0-36923 GCF_036700905.1 Microcoleus sp. S13_C3
CGTCCAGTTCGTTGAATCCCAACTGTGGACTTTGAGTATTGCAAGGATATCTTGGGGTTTTAGCATAGCGGATGAGCGAGCGCATTGTTTCCTTTATTCTACATTCGCGAATAGCGAATACTCAAGGTGTGGCGACTTTAATTTACTGCAAGGCGCTCGTTGAAGGGCAATCGCCATGTAGTCAATACAGCGATCGCCCCGGCCGAAGAGAAGCCGTTGTAGGTAGGAGCGTGAGCACTATAAGTTTCAGAAAACTTAGCCGGAACTTTCCTTTACCGGTATCGGTATAAATATATCTCCCAACATTGCTATTGCTACCACTGCTCCTAACTTTTTTCCCTAGCTTCCTATCAGGCATAAAATTTAGTTTACAAGAGAGCGAGTGAGGATCGCTCCGCTAAGCGTGCGATCGGGACAGTTGGGGCAATTGACGCCGATGCTGTCACAAGGGTCTCCACAACAGCAGGAGCAATGTTCGTGCAATCAGCACAGTTGGATATCGGGTAAAAATCAAGCGCCTTGACACCTAGGATGCCCCATTCATAAAGGTGCATTATTTTTTGTCAGCACGAATTAGTCACGGTTTGTGATCACAAAAACATTGCTTGCTACCAAAACTAAACAGCCAGAACCTGCCTCAACAGGCAAATGTACGCTCGACACAAAAAAGCAGTAATTTGGCATAAAATTGCAGGCATTTGCAGGATATTTTCGGGTAAATACAGGTAGAGTGCAGCCCCTGCAAATGCCTGTAATGTCACTGATTTTATACTGCAAATACCTGACTTTATACGGCACTTGCCTGACTTTAGTGCTCCACAAAAATTAGTGATTTTTTAGCGTTTTTAACAAAGACTGGATTGAATTAATAGTCAAGTTGTGGCCGCTGAATTGAATTAATAGTCAAGTTTCATCGGAGCGTATAGGTACAATGTTGATTGTTCAACCTCTCTCAGGGCGCGCTAAACATTTGAGCCGCCCTCCCAGTCGGTAAAATAAAAGACATCAACGCTCGAAGGAATGACAGATGATTTAAGCCCTACCAAAATTAATGACAATTACCTTAGAAGATTTTATGGACTGGTATCCAGACGGTTACGACCGCTTTGAATTACGTGATGGAGTAGCTGTCCAGATGCAACCGACAGGAACCCATGAACGAGTAGCAGGAGAAGTCGCCGCTGTAGCGACTATCGAAATTCAGCGTTTGCAACGCCCTAGTTTTAATTAAAACGTAAAAGTAGTTCGCAATAACCCAATCCAAATACTATCATTAGCAGCATTATGCTCAGGATTAGTAATCAACAAAACTCCCGGAGTAAGAAAAATGTTGTTAGTAAGTGGATAACGATAAGATAGCTCAAAATGCAGCGAACTATCGCGGTCTAAGCGAGAAGAAACATCATTACTTGTCACCTTCGGGGGCATCCCAAAGACAAAATTTAACTGACTCCCTAACTTACCCAAATCTGGCACTACCGCAGTAACTGCCCAACTCCAGATATCGGCACTAGATCCCTGTGAACCATCTAAACCATTAACACGGGGCGAAGACTCTGCCCTAGCATTAAAATAGCTAACCCAAGCGCCTAAAATCAACTTATTGCTCAACTTATAAGTAGATTGTAACCCATAAGCATTAGAAGAAGTCGCTGTACTTTCTCCAAAAGGCAACTGAGCAAATCTACTGCCCTTACCCCCAGTTACATTAACACTTGAACCCAAAGCGTAGTAATGACCATAGGTAAAAGCGATCGCTAACCGATTAGATGGAGTATAAGTTAACTGACTTAAAGCAGTATATTGACCGCCAAACAGTCCCTCAACTGGATTGTTACCACTCATAGTTGAATAACTGACACCAGCGGCAATTTTATCGGTAAAATTATAATAAACTACAGCACCCGTACCCGAAGCAAACGAATAGATAGGACTTTCACCACCAAAATTAGAAATAGAAGAAACAGGATTAAGTGCAGGGAAAATGGGAGTAGGATAGTTTGCACGAGGTGCAATCATTACTTTACCGCGTTTACCTATAGGAAACTCATACAACAACGAGCCTAGCTGAATATTATTGGTAGTGTCAGTGGCACCAATCAGGCGAGTCATATCTGTTCCAGTCACACTATTACCAAAATTGCTGACATTTCCGGCCCGAATGCTAGTACGTAATCGGTCTCGACCTGTAAAACTGGTATCAAAGTTGAGATTTAGGCGCGCTGATAAGGTGAGATTTTCATTCAAGTCCTCCCGGGGCTTTTTCCCAGAAGGAACAGCTTTCCGATCTCCAAAAGCACTAATTAAATTAAAATCTACTGTCCCCCGGAGAACAGTAGTAGTGCTAAATTGATTGTCGTTAAGAGAGTCTACTCGCTGTTCTAAATTCTCTATTTTAGTTGTGAGAGTTTTCAGTTCAGTAGCAAAATCTGCTTGTAGCCTTTGTACAACTGCCAACTCTTCTCGATTGGGAAATGTATTGCTCAAGCTATAAATTGTACGCCCAATTTTTATCAAGCAAGTATTCAAGGCCGCAGCAAATTCATAACGGGTTATAGCACGATTACCCTCGAAAGTACCTTGACCAGAACCAGCAATGCAGCGATATTTTTCTACCAAGCTTCGCAGCGCTTCATAAGCCCAATCCCCCGGACTAACATCTCGCAAGTCTGTGACACTGGTAACTTCCTCCATAGCATCTGGTGGTTGGCTATATAGTTGAGGCAGTTGTAATTGGTTAGTAGGACTTTCTTGGACTTGAGGTTCATCATTAGAGGTTACTGAGGGCAACCTATTACCTGAAGATACTTGGTTTTCCAAGATGCTAGAAATCACATTTGAATTACTCAAAGATTCTTCCCTATACTTCTCGGATAAGACTCGATCGCCCCTAACCTCCTCAGCTTCGCCCCTAACCTCCTCATCTTCGCCCCTAACTTCCTTACCTTCGCCCCTAGCCTCCTCACCTTCGCTCCAGCTTAAAAATGGGGTAAAATAGCCCCCTTCCTTTCCAAGGGGAGTTGGGGGGATATTCGAGGGTTCAATATTACTAACTGAGAAGTCTTGGGATGCTTCCTCAAAATTATTTGAGTTGAAAGTTGTTACAGATGATGGACGCAAAGATTCGTTAGTCCTGTTAATTTCATCAGTTGATGTAACCATAACACCTGAAGTGTCTGCCAATCTAATAACTTGCTTAGTAGCCTCATCCTTCTCTGGCAAATTTGCAGTTGTAGTTTTTTGAAATTCTGGTTCTGGAGTATCAGAAATATTTGCTTGTCCCAAGACAGGAGCTAATATTAACACATTACAACCCAGTATTAATGAGGTTAGCGACAATGGCAGACTCAATTTGCTCACAATTTCTCCTTCTTCTCATACAGACAATGGATAACCAGCCTTTTTATCTCCGAAGGCAGGAAGCTCTTGGCAGGAGGAAAACTGCCCTCTATCTCCTGCTGCGATCTTCATGGAGCAAGGGTTTAATACCCCCAGCACATTAAAAATTTGGTAGCTCTCCCGACAGCAGGAATCCGAATCCCCTTCTGAATAAAACCTTCTGCCTCCTGCCTCCTTTATTAGGGACGAACCCTCAATTCATTATTGGCAGTTTTAATCACTTTATTAGCTACATCTTCGGGAATTTTTGTATACCCTAATTCTCGATTAAATGCTTGACCCTTAGTTAAAATCCATGTCAACAAGTTCTTATTAGCTTGGACAAGAGTTTCGTTAGGATACTTTTCATAAAATAGTAGCCAACTCAAACTAACCAAGGGGTAGCCATCTTCTGGGTCATCAATATCTTCCGTCGTAAAGTCATCGTTAAACTTTATATTAGCTAGGGCTTTTTCAGTCTCTGCCAAAGTCGGTTCCACGTAACGACCAGCCCGATTTTCAATCCTAGCTGTAGCCAGATTGTTCTGACGAGCAAAGCTTGTTTGGACATAGCCGATCGCACCATCAATCCTTCGTACTTCTCCAGCCACTGCACTATCTTGAGGAAGGGCAGCGAAAACCTGAAATCCCCAATTAGGTTCCCGGCTAGCTTCTATCTTTCCACCCGTAATTTTTCGCAAGTATTTAGTGAGAGTCAAGGTAGTACCGCTACTGTCGGATTGAACTACAACTTGAATCTTTTTGTTAGGAAAACGGGAATCAACCTGGTTCCAATTGGCAATTTTACCTGTGAATATTTGTGCCAGTTGCTCGCGAGATAACTTGACATCGGCTGTCACATCTTCAAGGTTGTAAACAATGGCTATTGCCCCTCCTCCTGTTGGTACCATCAGCAACCCATCTTCCATCTGATTTTTCTCAATTGGGGTGGGAATTAAAGTAGTACCTCCGAAGTCTACAGTTTTATTCATGAACAAGCGAATGCCACCACCACTGCCAATGGAACTATAGTTAAACTTGACACCTGTTTCCCGTTCGTATTCTGCACTATAGCGCTGATAAAGAGGTTCGGAAAAAGAAGCACCACCACCCTTAAGTAATTGCGCCCCAGCAACATTAGTAGTGAAAGCAATTGTTGTTGCAGTTAGTGTGGCAGCGACAATTCTCTGCCAATTACCGATCGTAAATGTCTTCATGGATCTGTGCCGCCAAATTGCATATTTTGACTGTTGATGTGCTAAATATTGATTTTTTTGCGGTAAATGACGACCTTATTACCATCAGCAGCAATTTCTAACCAAAAATCCCGAATGACAAATTGATAGAAAAATTCGCCAAGACGGGTACTCCGCCAAGTGCTGATAAGTGGGTCATTGGGAGCCCATTTTTTGAAAGCTTTTAGAGCAATTTCAGGGACTCCACTGGACTCTATTTGCTCGTCAACTTGAATAAGAGTGCCAGTGGGAGTAACTTGTACTTCAACTTCAAAGCCTTGTTGGTTTTGACCTCTGAGTATGTATATTAACGAACCATCTGACTTCAGTTCAATTCGGGCTTGGTTAAATGCAGCATTAGTCGCTGTCTTTGCTGAAGACATTGCTGGAAGTGCTACTTCTTCCAAGGGTATTTTTCGGACTATTCCTCCTAGATTTTGGGCTATTAATGAAACAGGGAGGAGGCAGGAGGCAGGAGGCAGGAGGCAGGAGGCTTTATGAGCTTTCTCAGTGGCTCCTCTGCCTTCTGCCTTCGGAGATAAACTTCTATTGTTAGTGAGAGATTGAGCTTGAGCATCACCCAAATAAACAGAGGAAGTTAGCACAGCTATTCCTGTGAGTGTTAAAATTTTCTGCCAAGTAGTTGTGTAGAAAATCATCATTTTTTTGGTTGGTTGTTTCTTGTTCATTATTTTTGAAAGTGCAAAATCTTCCAGCGAATCAGTCCCTTCTCTCCAGCATCAACCCAGTCAAGTAACCTCTGTTTCATTTTTGTGTAGAACTCAAAACTCCAAAGTTGATTGTTTTCTGATTGCAAAACTTCCATTCTTTCCAGCAATCTCGAATAGTTGATTTTGATGTTCTCAGACAAATCAATTATTTTTACTTCACATAAACCCATCTGATTAGCCAGATGGCGATAGGTCTGTAAATATTGCAGCTTCAGTGAGTAATATTGAGTTAATTTCTGCTTATCTTCAGTGGTAATGTTATCGTCAAGCATGACAGCACTGAAGATGAACTCACCTTCATCGTCTAATACCCTACTACACTCCTGAAAAACCTTTTCGGGTGTATTGCTGTGGAAGATAGCATCTTGCGACCAAATCACCTCAAAACTATAATTTGAGTAGGGTAATTGCTCAAAATTTCCCTCTTGAACATCGATGAACTCTGTTAATTCTTGCTCTTGAGTGCGCTGGAAGTTAATGGCATTTTGCGTTTTACTAATATTTAAGCAAGAGACTCGGCAGGAGTAGGTTTTGGCTAGGTATCTGGCTGCACCTCCATACCCTGCACCGAGGTCTAGAATCCGACATTTATCATCGATATTGAGTAGAGAAGCCATATATTGTGTGGTACGCTTCTTAGCCACTTCCAAATCTTCATTTGGGTGTTTAAATAAACCTATATGAACGTGTTCGCCACCACTGACTTTTTGATAGAAGTTGTGGGTATCGGTGTGGTCGTAATAATTTGGCACTTGCTTGTCAGACTCGCCTGAGTTTCTGTTTGCGTTCATGGTTTAAATGTTAATAATTGTCCAATAAACTAATTTGTCTGACTTGCTTAATTCAACAACTATTTATTCCCCTTCACTTGTAAAAACTTAGTTTTTGATTCATCCAATACGGTTTGTTTAACTGGGAAGTAGCCCAAACTAGAAATTTCTTCGTTCACATAGGTCAAGTAATAGTTCACAAATCCTGCTACTTCCGGTCGTTGCCGAATCGCTTTGGCATCCGCATAAATATACAACGGACGAGTTATCGGATATGTTGACAGGAAAGGGTCTACTCTATCAATAGCGATCGCCCTCAACTTGTCTCGGTTTTGTTGATAGGAGGCATACTCTAAAAAGCCAATCATATAGGGATTAATTAAAGCTTCTGAGTGCAACTGCTCTACAAAGTCATAAAATACCGTATTGGGAGCATTAGTAAGTTGACTAACGTTCCCTTGGAAAATAGCTTGGGAAAGCAGGTCAACAGAGCCGCCAGTAGTAGCCCCCGCTGGGATAATGCGTTTAATCAGCTCTTTTGGCCATTTGGGATTGACATCTGACCACTTTTGAACAGTAAATACCTTTGCCAGTTCGTCGCGGGTCAGACTGTTTGGGAGGAAACTATTCTGAGAACTGACTACAATGGTCACAGCATCGGTGGCTATTTGAAAGTTGATCGGCTCAACACCTGATTTGGCACAGGCCGCTAACTCCTGACTGGTAATCGGGCGAACTGCATTGACAATATCTACCTTTTTATCCTCGCAAAATAGCTTGAAGCCAACCTGAGTATCAATACCAGCGAGATTAATCTTGCTGGGATAGCCGTCTTGGATAAAGCGTTGAGCAATAGCCTGACTAATCGGCAAAACTACCTGACTTCCCGATATCGCCAGTGTTCCCTCCAGTTCCAGGGGGGTGACTTCGGGTAACACAATTCCCTGTTTAGCGGAGTCTTGATTTGAGGGTGATTTAACTAATTTCCCCTCGACTTTCTGAATACCCAAGTTTTCTTTGGAAGCTTGATCCGCACCAGCTTTATTGTCAATATTTGCTTTGGAGGTTTTGGATTGACCAGCGCAGGCTGTTAATACTAAAACTATGTTGAGCAAAAATAAGTAATTTATGTAATTTTTTGCTCTACTTGTCCTCATCTTGATTGATGACATATATGGAGCCACCCAGGTGGTTAGGAGGAAAATTGAAAAAAATAGGAAATTTGTTAGTGTATTTTTAGTCTCATTTTCTTAAAAATGTAGGGTTTACTTGACCTGAAGGTAGCGTATTTGTTGGAAGTAAAATTGAAACTTTACTACTAAACAAAATTTACACTATTTAACCCGAAAAGTCAAGCCTAAAATTACCAAACAAATCACTATTTTAGCGCTAATTTCAGGATAGCAAGAGGCAGGAGGCAGAAGGTAGGAAGCAGGAAACAGAAGTAATAAAAGCTACCTGTTAGTCCGATCGCTCGTGTCCGGCATCCCCTGGGCAGTTGCTATAATTTTATCAAAATTCAGGGTTGAAAACTCCGCTTTTAGGGCGGAATGTTTTTGTAAATTCATCCGAAAAACCTCACGCTTCATCTGTCAAATGTCAAATGTCAACTGTTTAACTATCTTCTCACTTGCACTCGGCTACCATTGTTATTGCTCGGTGGCTTTACATCCTCCTTAATTCCTTTGGCAACTAGAACCATTTTTTTTCGTTCTTCGATATATTGGAGAAATTCTGAGGCAAATTTGTGGTTAGATTCAATTGCTTCGACAATCTTTTCGGCGGGAATGACTACAACCTCAACATCTGCCTTGGCGATCGCTGTAACTGGACTTAATTCTCCTGGAAAAATAGCCATTTCACCAAATGCTTCGTTAAGTTCAAGCTCGTCCACTATCTTGCGATCGCCCTTTTCATCTTTTAGGTAAGCCTGTCCCGTACCCTTGAACATAAGATAAAGTCCCTCGTCTTCTTTCCCTTCCTGAATAATTAGCTCGCCTTGACCGTAGCTTTTAAATCTAGCTTGTTCAGCCAATTTTTCAATCTGAGTGTCATTGAGCGTTAGGAAATAAGGCAGCGATCGCAAATAAGTTATCAATTCCTCTTGGCGGTTCTCTACTACTTGGGGAATCCGGCTCGGTATTCCTTGTTTCGCATCGATTCTGTACTGAACTGCGATCGGATAGGGGGCGGTAAAACCATAACGCTGGGTCAGATAGTAAAGTCGGGATTTGAGTTCCGGAGCAACGAGAATAGATTTTTCAGGCAGCACTTTATACCAAAGGTCGTAAGTAATACTGGAGTCTCCATAGGAACTAACTTCAGCAAAACCTTTACCTTCGATCATATCTATACCCTCCAACAAGCTACTTAATGCTGGAATCACCTGATTAGGAGAGTCGTCGTAAGAAAAGCTGGCAGAAATATTTTTCCAAATTGCTCCCTGACCGTAATTGATAATCCTTGCCTTCGACAATACCCCATTGGGAACGTTTAACTTCCAGGCAGGAGTTCCTATGGTGACTGACCACCAGTTTTGCTCTAGTACCCGCCCCTGCTTTCCGTCTACCTCAATCCAGTCACCCGTTCTGAAGGGTTTGGCAAATAGCAGCAGCAATCCTGATACCAAGTTGCTGAGGGTATCTTGCAGCGCTAGGGCAATTACCGCTGAAGCTATCCCTACACTGGAACCCAAGCCAGTAAAACTTATATTCCAAACTCCATTAAGAATGTGATAGCCAATCGCTAAGATAACTACACCCCTAGCTACCTGAAAGAACAGGTTAGGGACATGAATTTGCCATTTGATAGTTTCTTTTTTTGTAGTCAGTAGGGCGTTGACTAAAGAAAGTCCCGCTACAATCAGGGCCACCAAAGTTAATGTTTCCACAAAACGTGCCCAGGAATCTTTGCCAGCGACGTTCAAAAGCTGCCGCATTACCAATAGCACGGCTAACGGCGGTAACAGATACTCGCGCACCTGACGCAGACCAATTGCTAAGGGGTGCTGCTCGCGTTCCAATCTTGCAGCGGCTTCACCAAGCAGTATGCCAAACAAGGGAAATCCCAGACCTAAAAGCAATAGCCATCCCAGAAGTGATTTATCCATGAGTGTTTTTTAACGAATGATAAACAATGAGTAGCGGGGCAGAAGGCAGGAGGCAGGAGGCAGGAGGCAGGAGGAGGCAGAGGGGAGAAGGCAGGAGGCAAGAGGTAAAGGGGAGAAGGCAGGGGGCAGGGGGCAGGAGGAGGTTTATAATTGTTTAGTATAGTTTCTCCCAACTTCCTATTTCTAACTTCGTTCACCATGAGCTACAGAGAGCAATTTATCTGGCAGTGTGGAGTCAAGCTTGCTATTAACTGCTATCGACTTACCGAAAAATTCCCGAAATCTGAACTTTACGGATTAACTAGCCAGATTAGACGTTCGGCAGTTTCTGTACCATCAAATATAGCCGAAGGCTATGGAAGACGAACGCAAAACGAATATATCCATTTTCTACACATTGCTTTAGGTTCGCTTCGAGAACTTGACACTCAGTTGATTATTTCCAAGGAAGTCGGATTAGCATCTCCTGAACTATTTAGTCCTGTTTTGGAAGAAGTCGATAGGTTTCAAGGAATTTTAGTTTCAAGCATTCAAAAAATCAAATCTTAAAACCCTCCTGCCTCCTGCCTCCTGCCTCCTCCTGCCTCCTGCCTCCTCCTGCCTCCTGCCTCCTCCTGCCTCCTGCCTCCTGCCCCCTGCCTCCTTCAAACTCCTATTTTTTCCAACTCAAGTTCTGCTGCGGCTTCTTTCATAATTTCGCTCAAGAATGTGTAAGCTTCTTCCCATGCCTTTTGCACTGGCGTAGTAAACTCTTCACCCAGTCCTTGCGCTAAAGCCCACAGTAAAGCTTCGCCGACGGTATCGTAGTATTCAGACTTGACGCCAAAGCCCGCATGTTGGCGACCCAGCTTCTGGACGGGACCGATAATTGTATCGGGGCGACGCAAGCCTTGGACTGCGATAGCAAGCGTAGCCATTAACTTATCTTCCTGCGGTTTCATATTCCCCTTAAACATAGGACGAAAAGAAGGTGCTAATTCAAACAGCCGATTGTAGAATAGTTCGGCAATCTTCCCAGAAATAGGCTTGACTTTTTCAAAAGATGACTGAACCAAGTCCACCTGACTTGTCATCAACTTTTGGGCCGTTACTAACGTCCAAGTTTCTACATTTCCTAGATTTTCAATATTCACCGAAGGGTTCTGCACGAATGTGTAGCTATCTGCTACCCGTTCATACACACTCTGACTTAGCAAAATATAGTTCAACTCCGTTTGGCTCTGTAAACGGCTTGCCAAATACACCGTTTCTCCCCAGATGCTGTACCCAAATTTCTGGGTTCCGACTACTCCTGCTGTGATTGGGCCTGCATGAATGCTGATGCGTAAACCCAAAGCAAAATTACGACGACCATTTTCTCGGCGTTGGATAATGTCTAACATGGCTAGGGCAAAATCAACCGTTCGTTTGCTGTGGTCAAATCTGACTTGGGTGAGTCCACACACTGCTACATAATCTGTACTAAGAGTGTTTTGCCGTTCTACGCCAAAATGTTCTGCCGCTTGGTCAAATTCATCAAATAGTCTGGTCAGCAGTTCTGTTATCTCTACTGGTGACATTTGCTTGCTCAACTCAGCAATACCTGCCACATGGGCATTGATAATGGTTACTTGCTTGAGGCTGTCGGCAATTACTAACTCTCCTTCGTTCCGGCGTTGGACGATCGCACTGGGTAGGATATTATGCAAGAGACTCTCATTTTCTTGCTTCTTGGTTTCCAGTTGCTCCTCAGTTTGGCGTAATTTGTTAGCCACCTCTTTGAACTCGGTTGCCAATTCCCCAAACTCGTCTTGGGATTTCACATCAACTTCCACATCCAGTTCACCGGCACTAAGTCTCCGGGCGCTATCAGTCAAACGACGCAGGGGAGAGGTAAAAATCTTGGCAGCAATTGCCGCTAAAAACGCCGTTCCCAGTAGAAAAAGCACCGCCGCAATCAACAAAATTAGCTGTAAAGTGTAAAGCGGACGATAAGCTTCCCCCACCTCCATCTCTGCCAGAATCGCCCAATTTAAGCCGTTCAGCTTCAAAGGAGCGTAGGAACTCAATACCTCTGCCCCCCGATAGTTGCGGTCTACCATCATGCCTTGTTTTCCTGCTAAGGCGGCTTCGGCGGCGGGAGAGTTGATTTTCTGTAAGCCAATGGTAGTGTTGAATTTCTCCATCAGTTGCAGAGTTATCGGGTCAGTCCCCGTGTAACGAACAGTGTTTTGATATTTTTTGGGGTCTTCAACCCAAAAACGGGATGTCGAACGCATTAAGGAATCCGGCCCGACTAAATAAGCTTCCCCCGTTTTCTGCAAACCACTGCCTTCCCAATTATTACTCCGGCTAATAGCCTGGTCGATCTTTTCAATGGGAATTTGCACTGCCAAGATGCCAATCATGTTAGAACCGCTATAAATGGGTGTTGCCACGAAAGCGGCTGGAGCATTATAAGAGGGGCGGTAAGGTTTGAAATCAGCAACCTGAATACTACCTTGTGTAGGATTTGACTGGACTTTTTGCAGCAAATCAGTTAGTGAGCTCTGGGCGTAAAAACCCTGTAGTCGATTTGTCGCAAAATCTGTCTCTTTAAAATAGGAATAGATGATATCCCCTGTTTTAGGATTAATCAAAAATAAATCGTAATAACCGAATTTTTGGATAATTCCTGCAAATATTTTTTGATATTTGGCATGAGCTTTGCTGTAATTGCTGCCATCACCAGCATCGAGTAGCTTGTCTTTTTCTCCGACTGGGTTGGGATTAGCAGCAATGTAGTGATACTGGAGATAGCGAGCTGCTTGTCCGGTGGGACGATAGACACTGGGGGTCACTTCTTGTGGGGCGAGATTTGTTTTCAACCGAGGGAAAAATTGGTCGGTGTAGTAAGTATCCAGCGCTGTATCCCATTCGGTGGGAATAAAGTTGCGCTCCAGGTTGCGGAAACTCCCATTCAAGTCCACCATTGCTTTAACAACGTTGCTGTCTGCTGCCAGCATCCCTACTTGGTTGTTCAAATTTTCAAAGTAGGATTCAAACTGCTCGGCTTTGGTGCTGCTGATACCTGCAAGTTGCTCGGCGATTTTGTTTCTGAGAGTGGCTTGTGTTTGATACCAACCAATCCCACTAACTACGACTACAGAACCAAGGCTAACTCCTAGGAGCAACGCTTGCATCTTGGATTGAATTGTCCAGTCGCCCAGTAGTTTGAGATTACCCAGTTTGAGATTACCTAGTTGGAGATTATCTAGTGAGCTATTACGGAACTGACGTAAACGATTTAGGGGATTTAACATATATTTCTAGGCTTTTTTAATTTTTTAATTATTTGGTTTGATTTTTTAATATATATCAGATAAGTTTGTTTAAGTCAAGCCATTCCACAAGTTTTTTGCATACAATTGTTTATTTAGGAAAAGTAGGAAAAGTAGGAAAGGTAGGAAAAGTAGGAAAAGTTACAAATTACAGCTTACAACGCCAGAATCTTTTATTAAGAAGATAGATAAGGATTTGAGTTTGCTGCATCCCTTTCAATTTTTGTACTTTCGCTAAACTCAGCCAATTTGCTCTAAAATTTATGAAGAGATCAGTTACAGCCTCCCTCAGAGGGGAGCATCTCACTTTTGCAGTTAAGCTAGAAATTGGAGTTTTAAGGCAGGAGGCAGGAGGCAGGAGGCAGAAGGCAGGAGGAAAGAGGAAGAAGGAAAGAGGAAGAAGGAAGGAGCCAGAAGAAGTGTTTTTACAAATATGAGAGGCTCCCCCTCTGAGAAACTAGCGAAAATAGAGTATCGGTATAAACGGCAACAACATGAATGCAGGGAATCAGAATCGAGCTTGTTCAAAAACAATTGTTAAACCGGGCAATGCCTCGTTAATGCTCATGAACATAATTAATGCCAGTGATATTCTTAAGCGCTATGCCGAGCAGGAGCGAAATTTTCAAAATCTTAACCTTAGTCGAGTTGACCTGAAGGGTGCTAACCTACAGGGAATTGATTTTAGTTATGCCAACCTTAATAGTGCTGATTTGAGTTCCACCAGCTTAATCGACACAAATCTGGTTTGGACAGATTTGAATCGAGCTACCTTAAAACACGCAAACTTAAGTGAAGCCTGTCTGCTCCACAGCAGCCTTTTTTGGGTGGATTTAAAGGAAGCCACATTAGTTAACGCCAACCTGAGTCATGCTCTGCTGAATCATGCAAATCTAACTTCTGCCTGTTTAAAGGGTGCTAATTTAAGTGAAGCCTCTTTAGAAGGCGCTTGTTTGGTTGAAGCAACTCTGAGTCAAGCCAATTTATTGAAAGCAAGCTTGAAAGGGGCCGATTTTACGGCAGCCAACCTCGATGAAGCAAATCTGCGTCAGACAAATTGGGAAGGTGCCATCTTAAGCCAAGCTTCTTTACAGCGAGTTGATCTAGAGGAGAGCCAGCTTAATGAGGCAATTCTAAAGAAAGCTGATTTGACAGAGGCGGATTTGGTGAGGGCTGATTTGAGATATGCTGATTTGACAGAAGCAATTTTGTGCCGAGTTGCTCTAGAGTTAGCCAAGTTAGTGGGCGCTGACTTAAGCAGCGCTAATCTAAAAGGAGCCTCTCTATTTCAAGCCGATCTAGAGGGAGCAGTTTTGCGAGATACTAATTTGGTTGAGGCCGATCTCAGACACGCCAATTTGAAAGATACTCAGCTAATGGGTGCTAATTTTTCTGGTGCTCGCGTCAAAAGAGCATATTTTACAGACGCCCGAGGATTAACTTGCCAACAGAAGCAGTGGCTCAGAGCCAATGGAGCCTTGAATATTCCCACCTAGTGCAAGAAGGCAGGAGGCAGGAGGCAGGAGGCAGAGGGCAGGAGGGAAGAGGCAGAGGGCAGGAGGGAAGAGGCAGAGGGCAGGAGGCAGAGGGCAGAAGGCAGGAGGCGGGAGGCGGGAGGGAAGAAAGCTTGTAAAATAAGCAGCTTTTTAACATTGTTGAGCTGGTGGGTTATTTCCGCTGTGATGTATTAGCAAATTGCTATTAATGAAAAATATTGAAGAACTTGTTGAATTTGCGATCGAGTTAGTTGCTACAGAAACAGGGTTTTCTCTTAACTATATTCAAAAGGTAATCTTGCGAGAATCTTTACTTGAATACAAAAAAACTTACGCTCAAATTGCTGAAGAAAATAATTATTCGGAAAGCTATATTAAGTTTTCAGTTGCACCTAAGTTATGGCAGTTGCTTTCACAGGCGATCGGGGAAAAAGTTAATAAGACAAATCTCCCGGCGCTCCTAGAATATCATTTGTTAAATCCAAGTAATCCTTCGCCCACTGAGACAACAACAGCAATGTCTGGGGTGGGCTTGACTGCGGAACGCTACGTTTTAGAATCTCCTGAAGGACAGGTTCCCCTGGCTTCCTGTCTGTACGTTGAGCGATCGACTATTGAACAAATCTGCTATCAAGAAATTCTTCAACCCCGGGCATTTATTCGTATTAAAGCACCCCGAAAAATGGGGAAGACTTCCCTAATTGCACGAATTCTGGATTATGGCAGCAGTCAGAATTACCACACAGTGAGGCTTAACTTACATTGCGCTGGCACACAGGTGTTTGCTTCGAGCGATCGCTTCTTACGCTGGTTCTGTACTAATGTCACTCAGCAGTTGGGTTTGGCATCTAAATTAAATGACTACTGGGATGAGGATATGGGAGCCTTGATGAACAGCACGATTTATTTTCAAGGTTATATCCTCAAGGAAATCTCTAACCCTATTATTCTAGCACTAGATGGTATCGACCAATTATTTGAGTATCCAGAACTCGCTGGTGATTTTTTCGTGCTGTTGCGTTCCTGGTATGAGGAAACAAAGGATACTTCGGTTTGGCAAAAGTTACGAGTCGTGATGGCTCATGCCGTTGAAGTTTACATTCCGTTACCCACCCATCGTTCTCCATTTAATGTAGGATTGGCGATCGAACTGCCGACATTTAACCCAGAACAGGTGCAGGATTTAGCTCAACGCCACCAACTTCCACTCACGGCGCTTGAACTTGAGCCGTTAATGAAGCTGACTGGTGGCTTTCCGTATTTAATCCGAGTAGCTTTATATGAAAGTATTCGTTTAAATATTCATCTAAAAACATTACTTCAAAATGCTACTCTTGATAAGGGTATTTATCAACAACATCTTCATTATCAATTGAGCAATCTTCAGCAACATCCTAAATTATCTAATGCTTTCCGGCAGGTTTTAAATGCCCCCATTGAGTTAGAAATGGAGGTGGCATTTAAGTTGAAAAGTTTAGGGTTGGTGCATATTGCCGACCATCAATTAACTATTAGCTGTGAGCTATATCGAGATTATTTTCAAAATTATTTCTCTTAATTATTGAATACAGGGGTAGGGTTTTTTGATAGCGATCGCCCGATAGACATGAACCCTCTTGCCAAAGTAGTCCCTTGACATTAAAGGTACTCTACCTTTAAGATATTTATTTCAATAATCAAGTTTTTATGCCCCAAGATAGCTATCAACTAGGCGGCAGTTTAACCATTGATGCACCCACTTACGTGCAGCGGCAAGCCGACTCGCAACTGTATGAGAGCCTGAAGCGAGGAGAGTTCTGCTATGTCCTCAACTCCCGGCAAATGGGCAAATCTTCACTGCTGGTGCGAACCAAGCATCGCCTTGAACAAGACGGCTTTCACTGCGCTGCTGTCGATTTGAGTGTGGTGGGGAGCGAACAAATTACTCCACTGCAATGGTACAAGGGATTCGTCGGTGATTTATGGCGACAGTTGGGGCTACTGGAAACCTTGAACCTGAAAACTTGGTGGCAAGAACGCAACGATCTCGGTTTACTGCAACGGCTGCGGTGGTTTATTGAGGAATTGCTACTGGTACAGTTTCCCCAACAACAGTTGTTTATCTTTGTCGATGAAATTGATAGTCTGCTAGGTCTTAACTTTTCTATTGATGACTTTTTTGCCTTCATTCGCTTCTGCTATAACCAACGGGCAATCAACCCAGAATATCAACGCATTACGTTTGCCATTTTTGGGGTAGCTACTCCCTCGGATTTAATTCGAGACAGAACGAAGACACCGTTCAATATTGGGCAGGCTGTAGAACTCAAAGGGTTTGACTGGGACGAAGTGACTCCCTTAATTCAAGGGTTGGAAAAGACGGTGGAACAGTCGGCATCGGTTGTGAAGGCGATTTTAGACTGGACGGCTGGACAACCGTTTCTGACTCAGAAGTTATGCCATTTAGTTGTGCAATTGAGTCAGGGGACAATCGAAGACGGTGGCAAGATGAGTATTCCACTGGGTACGGAATCCTTCTGGATTGAGAACTTGGTCAAAACTCGCATCATTGAGCGTTGGGAATCGCAGGATGAACCGGAACACCTGAGAACTATTCGCGATCGCATTGAACGTAACGGTCAGCGGACTGGTAGAATTCTCGGCATTTATCAAAAAGTTGTGCAAGGAATTGAAATAAAAACTGATGATAGTCAAGAACAGATTGAATTGTTACTGAGTGGCTTAGTCGTCCGATACGAGGGAATATTAAAGGTAAAAAATCGCATCTATCAACAAGTATTTAACCTGCTATGGATTGAAAAAAAATTAGCGGCATTGCGTCCTTACTCGCAGGTGTTTGATGCTTGGGTAGCTTCAGGGGAACAGGATAATTCCCGCCTCTTGCGCGGACAAGCTTTAAAAGACGCTCAAATGTGGGCTCAAGGTAAAAGTTTAAGCGATTTTGACTATCATTTTTTAGCAGCTAGCCAGGAAGTAGACAGACAAGAATTGCAATTCTTTTTAGAAGCAGAACGTCTGAAAGAAGTAGAAGCGAGGCTGGCGCTAAAGAAAAAGAGTGCCAAACGCCAAAGTTATTTGATTGCGGGACTTTCGTTCGCGTTAGTAATCGCGATCGCATCGGGAATATTCGCGTTCTTCCAGTACCAAAAAGCGCTCGTTAGCCAACGCAATGAGGAAATACAAAAAATTCAAGGCATGGCTAGATATTCGGGAGCTCTCTTTGCCTTAGATAAAAGGTTAGATGCTTTAATTGAAGCGCTGAGGGCCAGAAGAGAACTAAAACATTTGGCATCAACCGACTTACAGACAGAAGCAATGGTAGAGTTAGCTTTGCGGCGGTCAATTTATGGATCTGTTGAATCTAACCGCTTTTCGGGCTATGCTTCCGCCAATAACACATTAGATGTCAGTTCGGATGGCGAGATGATTGCTGTGGCAACCTTGCAAGATGGCATCCAAATTTGGCACCGCGATGGCAGATTGCTGGGCACCCTCAAAGGACATCAAGGCCCAGTTTTAGGAGTAGACATCAGCCCCAACGGTCAGCTTATTGCTTCAGGAAGTGGAGATACAACCGTCAAAATCTGGCGGCGTGACGGTACTTTGTTGAAAACTTTGAAAGGGTTTACAGCTTCAGCTAGCAAAGTCAAGTTTAGTCCTGACGGAGAACTGATTGTTGCATCCGGTGCGGACAGTACGCTGAAACTCTGGCGCGTCGATGGCACATTGCTAAAGACTTTGACAGGGCATGGTGCGATCGTTACGCAAGTAGTTTTTAGCCCCGATGGAGAGTTGATTGCTTCGGCTTCTGATAACGGCACTGTAAAACTCTGGCAGCGAGATGGCGCATTGCTAAAAACAATTTCAGATATTAAATCTCCTGTTTTCTCACTTGCTTTTAGTCCTGACGGCAAAATCCTGGCAACAGGCAATGGAGATGGCAAGTTGCAACTGTGGCAACGTAACGGCAATTTGTTAAGGACTTTTACCGCACACGATGCGGCAATTAACGCACTAGCTTTCAGCCGAGATGGGGAGATAATCGTCTCTGGTTCTGACGACCAAATGCTAAAATTCTGGAGTCTCGATGGTACTTCTTTGAATGCTATTAAAGGTCATGACAGTGCCATTAAAGATATTGCATTTAGTCCCAGGGGCGACACACTATTCTCTGCATCTTGGGATGGCACTGTAAAACTCTGGAAATTACGCAGTCCAATGCTTACAATTCTGCGGGGACATACGGCTGGAGTTTGGGGAGTGGCTTTGAGCAATGACGGACGGTTAGTGGCTTCATCGAGTCCAAAGGAGGTTATTTTCTGGGGCAAGGATGGGATTAGCAATCGGCGCTTAAAAGGGCCAAATCCTCAGTTTAGCTCAGTTGCTATTAGTCCAGATGGTAAAACAATTGCTACTGTTAGTGCTGACCAATCAATCAAGCTTTGGAGCCCAAACGGTACATTGCTTCATAGTCTCAAAGGACATCAGGGTGATATTAGGAAAGTCGCTTTTAGCCCTGACAGTAATATGGTTGCATCTTCGAGTAGCGATCGCACAGTCAGACTTTGGCGCGTCAACGGCAGCGAAATCGCTATTTTTAGAGGACACACGGCGGGGACTTGGGCGGTGGCTTTTAGTCCCGATGGTTCGACACTGGTATCGAGTAGTGGCGACAAAACACTAAAGTTTTGGCGTTTAGCTTCTGTTTTAAATTCTAAATCAGAAGTCAAAAGTGAGGATAGCTTATTCAAGACTATTCAAGCTCATGATAGTGCAGTTATGAACGCCGCTTTCAGCCCTAATGGCGAATTTATTGCTTCGGTAAGTGAAGACAAGATGGTTAAACTTTGGAGTCGTGACGGAAAGTTACTCCATACTCTTAAGGGACATGATTCTGGGATTTGGAGTGTAGCGTTTAGCCCTGACAGCCAGACAATTGCTACAGGGAGTAATGATGGGGTAATCAAACTCTGGAAGTCTGACGGCACATTCTTCGCAAATCTAATTGGACACAGTGCTGGGGTTAAGGGATTAGCTTTTGCTCCTGACGGCAAAACTCTGGCTTCGGGTTCTGAGGATAAAACGGTAATTTTGTGGAATTTAGAGCAGTCTGTAGATTTAGATAAGGTGGTGGCGGCGGGTTGCGATTGGGTGCGAGATTATCTGCGGACTAATGCGGAGGTGGTGGAGGGGGATAGACATTTGTGCGATCGATCTCCCCAATAGACATCAACGATATGAATGGACGAACTTTAGGGTTAGAGGGTAATCTTCGTTACCTCAAAGATTTTTGATGAATTATAAAGGCTTTGGGAGTTTTTGGAGAGGTCTATTCATAAGAACCGTAAAGCCAATTACCAGAAGCATTCAAATCATCACTGAGATGAAACTCTTTGGAGGCTTGGAGATATTCATCGCGTGAAATATGTCCATCAGCGTCGCTATCTAAATGGGCAAAAGCTGTTTCAGCATCTTTTTGGATCAGACCAACAGCTACACAAAATTGTTGATATTCTCTCAGGCTAATTTGCCCATCATTACTAGCATCCAAAATGTCGAATATCACATTAGCTTTATTCTTGTGAGCGTCTTGAAGTTCGGTTGAATCAGAAAAATTACTAATCGAACTATCTGCTACCTTCAGATATTCTTCTAAGCTAACTTTACCATCCCCATTAACATCAGCAGGCTGCCAAAATTTCGCCCAGATTGCTGAATATTTTGCTTTTAATTCGAGAAATTTTGATGATTCTGGTTCCCAATTACGCAGTTTAGCCAGATTGCTGGCACAAATTTCCAGATCGGCTAGTTCTACAAATCCACTTCCATCTAAATCGTAGACCTGAAAATTTTTAGCGTGTTTTTTGTGCAATAGTTGACTTAACATTTATGATTCTCCTGCGATTCGTACATAACAGATTAAACTTTATCATGTTTTGAAAATAAAGCCACTTTTTTTGATAAAAGCCCTACTTTTCCTACTTTTGCGATTAATTGGGTTTGAGGGGAAGGGGGTGCGTTAGCGAAGCTTACCGAAGGTATCGCCTTGAAATGAAGTTACAAGGGCGATCGCATTGAATTCCAAGACATTCCAAGAAATCATAGAGAGTTGCCAAGGAGAACTGTTGGGCGATGCCCATGTTTTTGCACGGATAGCATTGTTACCCTTAGTAGTCAACAGACATCTGGCAAAAGTCTATGGTTGAATTAGAACCGGACTCATACCGCAGGCAACTGCCAATGGTGTATGTTTCTGGAGCTTTGTTTATACTGGTCCAGAATATGAGACACAGCCTTTTGAATTTCCTTCATACCGTTTTTCACACTCTCACCCTCTACTTCATAAGGAGCAATTCTTGCCATGAAGTACGCTCCGCTCTGATTTCGGGGAGTACCTAATGATAAATTCCGCATGATTCGCAATTCAACAGAACAGTCAAAATTAAATCCCTGTTCGGGGACAATATATTCAAAACGCTTTTTGACCAGATAGGGCTGTAGGATGAAACCTTCTGGTACTGAGTAGTTGTCTTGGACTTTGACTATTGACTGATTTGCACCCCCATGACCATCAACGGTTTTTTGGAAATATACTCCAGGAGGAACGTCACCTTGTCGAATAGTTTCTACATAATGCTGGCGAGCCGTCGGCAATTTTTTTAGGGTTCCTAAATCTCGTTTATCAAAAATGTTCTGCCAAGCTGGATGCCAGATCCAATTTAAGCTTGAGTCTGAAAAAAAATCTAAAAGTTCTCGTATTCTGTCAGGTTTGTTTTGTAGTGTACTTAGAACCTCTCTGATTTCATCAGGCACCAGCCGACAGATGATATTAACGATTTTTACGGTCTTTAATAACCTACCTGTACTATCATGAATGTCACCTAGCCAGTTGCTTCCCTGACGATAAATCTCGTAAATCGACACTAGATTAGAATCCGAACCGGATACTAACTCTGACATGGCTTGTAGATCTATTTTACTAGCTTGTCTTACCGGATCAACATCAACGATAAAAATCTCAGGGGTTTGACTTAGCTGCTTAATAGCTTCTAAGCCTTTTTCGGACTCAAAAAGTTTATCCAATAACTCTTCTGTATGCTCCCCTATTGCTATTCTTGCCGCCTGTAAAATTAGACCTATCCAACCTAAATAAGTAATCCCACTTTGCACCTCAGTAGCTTTTATAATTAAGCTATTCTGGCAATTTTCAGTTACGAGTACATCATACGCTATAGGAATTACTAAGCCTGATTGAAGATATTTAACTAAATAAGAGTTGATAGTCTTTAGGTTCAGATGTTGTCCCACAACGCTCTTAAATCTCTCACTTATCTGCTCGTTAAGGGCATCAATATCAGTTGCCAAGGCTAGTATGTAATCTTCAACTTCCTGAGAGGCTTGGTACAGTTGGTTAGCAATTTCCGCAGAAATGATGAGCGGAAAGCCATACTGAAATGGTTGATTTTGCCAAGTAAAGTTAAGCTTTAGCTGATTTAGAGCTTGCCAGTAACTCTTTGCCTGCTCAGTGGTGAATTGTGCAATCTCAATCATAGTTCCCACTCTTTTGATAGCTTTTCAAGATATTTGGATAATATCAGCGATTCTGCGAACTCCGGCAAAGTAGATATATTTCTCCTACTTTTCCTACTTTTGCGATTAATTGGGTTTAAGGGGAAGGGGGTGCGATCGCTCATAGCAGTAGATCGCCCCAACATGAGGTGAAACCGCTGCTGACGTGAGTATCTGTAATTCGTCCGAAGCGCCTCTCGGAATCAACCTGAGATTCTAGTTGGGGGATTAATTGACCAATTTAGTATATTGACAAAATCAATTACTTGTGCAGTGCGAGGCTCACAGCAATATAACTTTACACAAACATACCAACTTTATCTATTTCTCGTTGCTCTAAAAAACTGAATAATAGAGGAGCTTTTTGGTGAATGTCCACTTACAGTAATTGGGCCCTTGTCCTTCTGTGTGCATACTACTCAAATGGAGTCACTATCATGAATGTTGACGAAGTTCTGGAGACTGTAGAACAAAGTCTGCTATCTAGGCAACTGAGTTCCCTTGAGCGCTTAATCCTGTGTCACTCATGGCTCGGACGCGGTTATAGCGAGATGGCATCCGATTGTGCCTATAGTATCGCTCATATCAAAGAAATTGGCTCCCAGTTGTGGCAGGCTTTTTCAAAAACATTAGGGGAGAGGGTAACGAAAAAAAATCTGTTTTTAGTGCTGAAGCAATATCTGTTCTCCCGGATAGGTGAAACAGTCAATAGTGACCAGTTACCTGTTACCTTTTCGGTGGTAGAAGTAATAGATCCACCAATAACGCCTACCACTAATCAGTTACCTGTTGCCACTGATTTTGTGGAGGCTTCATACTCAGGGGATAGCGAGCAATTATCACGGATTTGCGATCGCAGCTTTCTGGTAACCCAAGAAAGTTCGCAGCTAGAGAGAGGGCAGCAGAGGTGCCAAAATTCCACAGATAATAATGACCTCAAAAAACAGCTTTTGGGGGCGATCGACCGTTATGAGCGATCGACTGCTATGACCGCTCGACCGTTGTGGGCGATCGCTAAAAGATGTCAAATGGGTTTTATAGCCCTCCTGATAAATCTTCCTACTTTTCCTACTTGATTTATTGGAAAATAAGGATTAGTATTTTTGACAAATGCCTTCAATAATCCCGTAAAATTGAACAGTGTTTTATTTTCAGTAACTAGAAACCTTCCACAGAATTAGCAGAAAAGAAATGACTTTACAGAACAACGACACCAGCCACCATTCATATGATGCCGTAGTTGTTGGTGGTGGAATTATCGGGAAATCCATCGCCTTTGAACTAGCTCGTTCTTCTTTGAATGTTTTGCTGATCTATCCCCAACAGCAGAATAGTGATGGAGCCTCGCTGGCTAGTGGTGCTATGTTGGGCGCATACGGTGAAATCACTGCCGATCAAGAAACTCTCGAAGAACAGCTTGAACTGGAGTTTCGGATTAAAGCGCAGAAGATTTACCCAGATTGGCTCTCTAAGGTGAGGGAGGCATCGGGGCAAGAGATATTTACCACACAAGGAACATTTATTATTGGTAACAGTGCAGGCGATCGCGATCGCGCCAATATCAAGCGCATCAAAGCCCAACTAGAAACCTATAATGAACCCCATGAGTGGGTCGATCCAGACGACGTTCCCGGTTTAGACGCCAACAATTCTTGTCCGGCTTACCAAGCGTTGTTTATCCCAGGTGAAGGGTCTGTTGATTCTCACAACTTATTATCAGCCCTTGAGGTGGCGATCGCCCAACACCCCAAAGGAGAAGTTTTAGACGATAAAGTTGTTTCTATCAATTTTGGCGACACTGAAGGCACATGGAACATCCAAACCGAAAACCACGGTTGCATTTCCACGCCTCATGTAGTGGTGTGTGCGGGAGCGAAAGTCCCAGAAGTTATCGGTGAGACGCTGTTTTCCAAGCTGAAGTTGCCTGCGGTGTTATTTGGCAAAGGCACCAGTTGTATTCTGGCAGATGCTCCCCATTTTCCCCATACGCTTCGCACCCCCAATCGTTCCTTTGCCTGCGGACTGCACGTTGTTCCTCGTAGTGGGGGACGCTTATATGTTGGCGCAACCAATTCTTTGAGCCTGACTGCCCAAATGAGCTTAGGAGTTCAACCGCAAGACCTCCTTTATATTCTTGGTGATGGAGCTAGCCAGTTCAATACTGCGCTGCGAAATACCAGAATCGAGGAAATGCGTTATGGATTGCGTCCCATTCCCGCTGATGGGATTCCTTTAGTTGGAAAAACTGCATTTCCAGGGTTGTTCGTGGCAACGGGAACCTACAGGAATGGGATGCTGATGGCTCCGTTGGTTGCTCAAGTTGTTACAGCCGAGTTACTTGGCAAACAACCCCCCACTGAAAATGTGTTCTCGCCGATGATTGAACGTCGTCGCAATGAAAATCCGTTCCAGCGGTTGTTGGATGTGGGTGCCCGCGATTTGATGGCAACAGTACGGGAACCCGGTGGCTTTTTGCCCTACAATCGTACCCGGGAACTGGAATCTTTTGTTCGCCTGCTGTTTGAAATGGGTGTCCTGGAAGACTCTGCCCATGCGGCGCTGCGGGATAAGGCGAAGCAGATGATGCACGATGTACCGCTAGATGAGGTATTCCTGTCGATTTATTACGAATTTATCAAAACCGCCGTACCTTCCTCTGTACCGCAAGTTAACCCCCAATCAACCAATAGTAAAACTGACAGCCTTGCCAAGAGTCCGGTTAATCTCAAGGGTTGAGCGTTATCGCTTTGACGGCGCAATTATCAGGGAGGGGTGGGTCTAGCAGCTCTTGAGCTTGATAGCTCTTACTTTTCACCCACTTGACCTTCAAAAAATTGTCCCTTAATTTTTTAACAATCCTTGTTCCAATTTGCCTTGACACTCTCCGTACCTGGGTTATAGCCTACTTTGTCCCCCTCCAGCAAATCTCTACAATCTTTACTTCGTAAACTTTTCAGCCTCTTTTATTGCCCCGCTAACTAGAAAATTTAGGAGAATTACACATGACAACAACAACAACCTCTTCCTTATTTGATTGGAAGTTTTCTCTAAAACTGGCTTTCTTTTATATTCTGGCAAAAATCAAGTTTATTCATGGTTGGTTGCCAGAAACCTGGAGAGAACAATTACCGACTGGTTGGAATAATCAGATGTTCTGGGTGGCTTTTAAATCCGGCGGGAAAACAGTGTACTATGAGTACTATTGTCGGTTGAAAGAACCAAAATCTTACAAACCTAGAGCATCGGTAGCCCCCGAATTTCAGCTCACTGAGAAACAGATCCGTGGTTTCTATGAGAATGGCTATGTCGGCCCATTCGATTTACTACCTCCAGATGAAATGGATAATTTGCGGGAATATCTCGTCAATTCATTGCTGAAAACTGAATCAAAATGTTTTTCTTTCACGGCAGGAGATTATGAATTTGACACGACTAAGAAAGATGATTTATTGACAGCTTGGAATCAAGAAATCACTGAAGACTATCAAAAATATATTGTCAATGCGATGAATGAGTTTGATCGTCATTTAGAAGAAGATCGATTAATGAATTTGTTTAAGCATCCGGCGATTACTGAACGAGCGGCTCAACTTTTAGGACCGAATCTTCTTTTGTGGAGAACTAAATTTTTTGGAATTCAACCCGGTTTGGCAACAAAATTACATCAAGCCAGCACGTTTTTTGCCAATCAGCAAGAATCGATAATGTATCCAGAAGACCATGAGTATCTGTACCAATTAACCTGCTGGATTGCTGTAACCGATGCCAACAAAGAGAATGGGTGCATGATGATTTTCCCAGGGACTCATAAGGAGATTTATCCCATCAAGGTAGGGGAAGTCACCCAGGATGGGATGAGTGGTATTTATGGCAATCGGGATGCCAAGCTCGATTACCCAGGCGAGTTGCCACAACCCCATTACATCGAAATGAAAGCTGGGCAGTTTTATCTGTTTACTGAGCGAGTGATTCACGGTTCCGTCGAAAATAAGACTGATAAATCACGATGGGGATTGAATGGACGGATTGCTACAACTAGCACTCGCATTTACACCAAGAAAATGTTAGAAGGATTCTATCGCAACAGGTACTCAAAGGTGAAGAACATTAATTTGGATAAGTGGAAAGTTGTTCTGCTAAGAGGTGAAGATAGTTTGGGATACAACAGATACACAGAAAAATTGGAGAAAAAGCTTGCCTCTGCTTCGACTAAGTAGGAAATGATATCGATACTTGATTACTTCGTAAGCTTTTCAGCCTTTTCATCGCCCATTAACTAGAAAATATAGGAGACTGACACATGACTGCAACAACAAATTTTTCCTTATTTAATTGGAAGTTTTCCCTTAAACTGGGTGTTTTTTATATCCTGGCCCACCTCAAGTTTATTCATGGTTGGTTGCCAGAAAAATTGAGAGAACAATTACCGACTGGTTGGAATAATCAGATGTTCTGGGTGGCTTTTAAATCCGGCGGGAAAACAGCATACTATGATTACTATTGCCGATTAAAAGAACCGAAATCTTACAAACCTAAAGCATCGGTTGCCCCTGAATTTCAGATGACTGAGGAACAGATCCGTGGTTTCTATGAGAATGGCTATGTCGGCCCATTCGATTTACTACCTTCAGATGAAATGGAGGAGTTGCAGCAATATCTCGTCAATTTCTTGCTGGAAACTGAATCACAACATTTTTCTTTCACTGCCGGAGATTATGAATTTGACACGACTGGTAGAAGTGGTTTAGAAGTGACACCTTGGAAACTAGAATTGACAGAAGAATATAAAAAACATTTTTTCTATACGATCAATAAAATCGATCGTCATTTAGATAACAATCGATTATTAAATCTGTTTAAACATCCTGCGATTACTGAACGAGCGGCTCAACTTTTAGGACCGAATCTTCTTTTGTGGAGAACTAAATTTTTTGAAGTTCAGCCCGGTCAGGAAACAACATTACATCAAGCCAGCACTTGGTTTTTGCTAAATCAGCAAGAATCGATAGTGACTCCAGAAGACCATGAGGAGCTTTACCAACTAACCTGCTGGATTGCTTTAACCGATGCCAACAAAGAGAATGGCTGCATGATGATTCTGCCCGGAACTAATGAAATTTATCCGATCAACGTAGAGACAGCCAACCTAGAGGGTGCGCCGGATCTTCAGATCGATTACCCAGGCGAGTTGCCACAACCCCATTACATCGAAATGAAAGCTGGGCAGTTTTATCTGTTTACTGAGCGAGTGATTCACGGTTCCCTCAAAAATAAGACTGATAAATCACGATGGGGATTGAATGGGCGGATTGCCACAACTAGCACTCGTATTTACACCAAGAAAATGTTAGGAGGGTTGCATCATAACAAGTACTTACATCTCAAAAACATTAATTTGGACAAGTGGAGAGCAGTTCTGCTCAGAGGTGAAGATCGTTTTGGATATAACAGATACACAGAAAAATTAGAAAAGAGGCTTGACTCTGCTTCGACTAAATAGGAACTGTTGCTAATGATAAAAATTAAGCGTTATCGCTTCGACGCCGCAATCTTCAGAGAGTTAAGTTGTTGCTTTGAGCTTGATAATTGGCACGGGTTCGTGCAACTCGCTGAAGATTGGGCGATTATTGCTCTTGCAACGCTTGCTTCTTGGTTAACGTGGCAGCACTGGCCACGAGTCGTAGGCGAAATGGTTTACTTAGTTGCGATTTTGATCATTGGTGGCAGGATGCGTGCTTTAGCAGATTTACTCCACCAGTCAACGCACAAAACCTTGGCAAAGAATAAAGCACTCAATTTTGTCTTGGGGACGTTTCCTTCGGGTTATCTGGTGTTGCAAAGTTATTCAGGTTATCGCTCCTCCCACGTTTTCCAGCATCACGGTCATTTGGGGCACTCCAAGCTAGACCCAGATTACGTTGGGTTACAGGAGAGTGGGTTGTACGGAGCGAATTTAGAAGCTAACAACGTGCGCCGCTATTTATGGAACATTGTTCACCCAGCAACCACTCTGATTTACCTGCGCTATTTACTCAAAAACAGAATCTTGAATTCGCAGGAGGAATTTCGAGAGAAGCTAGTGCGCCTAGTCTATATGATTGTGTTGAATTCACTGTTTATCTGGCTGGGCTGGGGGTGGTTGTTACTGCTGTTTTGGTGGGTTCCTCTGCTAACAACGGCTAATTGGATTGGAGCGTTTATTGAGTTGTTCGAGCATTACCCGTTAATGGAAGTAACTCCGGAGGAAACTGAAGGCAGGATGGAAAATCTAAAATTGGTTGATTTGTTTATGTCCCGAAATCGGCTTTGTTCTCCCGTGGCTAATTTTTTCTTAGGAATGCATTGGGAAGGTTATCACTTATTGCATCATCTTTTTCCTGGTATTCCTTCGTGGCAGTACAAGCAAGCGCACCAGATTTTGCTGAAAGATAAAGTTTACGCCTCTCGAAATAAAGAAAAGGGTTGGGTTAGTTTATTTAGGCAAGTTATAGCGTTAGCAAAAATGCTAGAAATTCGGCAAGTAAATCAGTTAGATAGGGGCAAGAAAACTGCCAGGTTAGATGTTAAGAAAAACCTCTAATTTGAGAAATAGAAAATATTCATGCTTCCGTAAGACATGAGCATTTTTAAGCCCAGTTTTTGCAAATGTATTTTATTACGAGGACAATATAATGTTGAAAAACAATCATCCCAAAAGCTTGACTTCCACTAAAACCCTGCCAATAGTTAATAGCTACAATGAATGGGATACGCTGCAAGAAATTATTGTGGGTCGCGTTGAGGGAGCCTGTGTTCCTCAGTTCGATGTTCCCCTCAAAGCAAGTTCAAATCCTAAAAACTGGTGGTTTTTCCAAAAGTATGGTGGTTGTCCATACCCTCAAGAAATGATAGAACCAGCATCAAAGGAATTGGAGGAGTTTTGCCGGGTTTTGGAAGGAGAAGGGGTAACTGTAAGGCGACCGGATATTATTGATTTTTCTGAGAGCTATAAAACTCCAGATTTTGAAGCCACAGGTCTGCATGCCGTTATGCCGCGAGATATACTAACTGTTATCGGCAATGAGATTATTGAAGCGCCAATGGCGTGGCGATCAAGGTTTTTTGAATATCGAGCTTATCGGTCTTTAATGAAGGAATATTTGAAACAGGGTGCTAAATGGACGACAGCTCCCAAACCTTTAATGAGCGATGAATTGTATGACTTTGACTATCCTATGGAAACTGTTGAAGATCGGTACGCACTAGCAGAAGTTGGGCGTTTTGTAACAACTGAGTTTGAACCTTGCTTTGATGCTGCTGATATTACTCGTTGCGGACGAGACTTATTTGTTCAGCGCAGTCAAGTTACCAATAAACTAGGCATTACTTGGCTCAGAAATCATCTGGGTGAACGCTTTCGGGTTCATATACTGAAGTTCCGAGATTCAAACCCAATCCATATAGATGCTACATTTGTACCCCTAAGACCTGGATTAGTTTTAACCAATCCCGACAGACCCTGTTATCAAATCGACATTTTTAAGAAAGCCGGATGGGATGTTGTGACAGCCGTGCAACCCACTATTCCCGATAATTATCCACTTTATAGTTCGGGCCCGTGGTTGTCCATGAATATCTTGATCTTAGATCCCAAGCGGGTAATCGTGGAAAAGCAAGAAGAGCCAATGCATAAATTATTCAAAGATTTAGGATTTGAAGTCATTCCGGTTGCTTTTCGTCATGTCTATAGTTTTGGCGGCTCATTTCACTGCGTCACCTGCGATATACGACGGGATAGCCAACTTGAAGACTACGGATTTGACAATCCAATTGACGAGGATTAATAGGGCAACCGCACCTTATTTTTGCTAATGCGTACTGGCCAAAGGTTTCGTCCATTGTTTAGGTTTTTAAAATTTTGAAATTCTTTCTGGAAAAGGCACATAGGATTTAGGTGCCTTTTCCCGGTTCCGAAGGGGAAGTCTTAGAGAATAAAGTTGTTTCTATAAATTTTAGGTAGACCGAAGGCATACGAAACATATAAACCCAAAACAACGGATGCTTTTCAGCCTCTTTCGTCGCCCTGCTAGCTATAAAATATAAGATACTTACACATGACAGCAACAACAAGTTCTTCCTTATTTGATTGGAGGTTTTCTCTTAAACTGGCTTTCTTTTATATCCTGGCAAAACTCAAGTTTGTTCATGGTTGGTTGCCAGAAACCTGGAGAGAACAATTACCGACTGGTTGGAATAATCAGATGTTCTGGGTAGCTTTTAAATCCGGCGGAAAAACAGTGTACTATGGAAAATAAGACTGATAAACCACGATGGGGGTTGAATGGACGAATTGCCACAACTAGCACTCGTATTTACGCCAAGAAAGTGATTGAGGCAACTATTATAAGGCTCATAAAATGGTAAAAACTAGAGTTGTTGATTTAAATTCCCCTACCTCTCTGGTCGTACAAAGACTCCAGTACGCTCATCGTTTCATTAAACATCCCATAAATATAACTGGCAACACGTCTCAATGGTTAGAAACGGAGTTTGATGATTTTAACTGTGAATTATCATTTGTAGGAAATTACCCATTGACTCAGGGAAGTTCCCAACTCATCGAAGCCATTTGTTACCGGGAATTTTCTAAGTATCACCTCAACGTACAACCTTCGGAAGCGCTAGTAACCAATGGTGCTTTACATGGATTGTCTCTCATCTTTCGTTCTCTCTACCGTCCCGGTGCTGTAGCACTGTGTCAAGCACCTATATTTTGGTGCATTGCAGAACTATTACAAACGTGCGGTTATAGGGTTGAATACTTCTCGGTAGAAAACAATCAGATAGACTGGTCTAGCTTACAAGAAAAAGTCACAGACAATCTTCGAGTCATATTTGTCAACACCCCGAACAATCCCACAGGAGAAATTCTTTCAGAAGATTGCCTTAGAAAGCTTTTGCAGTTAGCCCAAAGCTGTCAAGCTAGTTTAATTGCAGACCTAGTTTATGATGAGTTTGTTTTTGAAGAAAATCAGCTCATCCAGCCTCTATCCCTGCAAGGGAATTGGAAAAATCTTTATGTAGTCAACTCGATGAGTAAAAATTTTTCCGCTCCTGGGCTTAGAATTGGTTGGATTATTTCTAGTTCGGATAACATTCAATCGTTAACAGCTTTGTTAACGATTGAAAGCCTAGGGATCTGCTCTCCCGCTCAACAACAAGCGCTAAAAATTCTGAAACGAGGCAATCCATCCTTAGTGGAACGGGTAGTTAAGAATAGAGAAATTGTTGGTGCTGCTTTATCGCAGATGATTGAAATTGCCTTTGAGCATCCCGCAGGGGGACTTCAGTATTTTGTCAAACTTCCCGTTCGAGATATTGAAGAATTTGCCGACTTTATGTTGACTGAATTTGGGCTGGTTCTGGTAACTTCTGGAACTTTTAGAGCCTCTCCTGACGGGTACGTCAGAATTCCTCTTGGCTATCCAACTGAAACTATCCTTGAGGGAATTGAATTACTTAAGAAAGCATTGCGAAAATGGAATTAAAAGCTAAGACAGAAACAATTACTGACGTAGAAGTGCGCCTAGCACGAGCTGAAGACAAAGAGGCGGTGCTGGCTATTTGCCAACAGACATGGCAACACTCATCAGACTTTCTCCCCTTGGGTTGGAACAAGTGGTTAGCTGACCCCAACAGTCGGGTCTTTGTAGTTGAAGTAGATAGTTTACCGATAGGCATTTTAGGATTCGTCTTGATGTCTGAGCGAGAAGCTTGGTATCAAGGTCTGCGAGTAGCTCCTCATTATCGACAGCAGGGTCTAGGTTTGCATCTGCTATTGACTTTGGAGCAGCATATAGAGCGATTCTTTGTAGAAACAAACATCAATGTTTTACGCTATTCCACCTGCTCCAGTAATGTTTTCATAGACAAGTATAGTAAGTGGCAACGTCGTCAAAAAGTCGGTCGCTATTTTCCTTATAAAGCTGACTCTCTAAACTCTCCTGTAAAACAACTGTTACATCTAGATATTGATGATTTTGATTCGGCTTGGGCATTAGTCACAAGTTCTAACTTGTTTACACGAGAGTCGTATCTTTACCTTAATGACCCCACTAAGTGGCAAGAACTAACTTGCGAGCAACTGAAGAATCACCTCAACGAAGGACGAGTATGGGGACTAAAGCGTGGCAATGAAATGTTCGCTTTAGCTATTCAGATGCCTGTCCATACCATTGATTACCTTGAAGGAGTTAATGAAGCATTGTGGAAAGGCGCTCATCAAACTTTGTGGCTTGGTTATGCCAATGGCACGGATGAAGGTTTAACGACTCTCCTGCGCGAGTTACGCTCCTTTGCTTATTGCAAGGGTTATCTGGCGGTTGGTGGGATGTTTCCTATTAGCGATCGCATCTTTGAGTCCCTGGATATCGCAGGATACCAGCGAGCTGAAGAACTGGAGTATTGGGTGTATGAATGGCAGACTCAAAACGTGAGCGATAAATCCCTATGAGAGTTGAGCAAAAGAACATTTGACTTTCCAAACATCCTCTTAGACCTATATAAATCCTGTGAAACTAATTTCTGAAGGTGCTATCAAATATGTCGAATCAATTAGAATTTCATTGGTTATTATCCCTTGAACTAGCCAAGAAAAATGAATCTCAGGCAAATAGTTCGGGCGGAATTAATCTTGAGACTCATCTGGAGTTTGTCAGTTGCGCTGACAAACTCCCAATCGAGTCTTTATTAACAGCCTTTAGTTTTCACATACCTGATCCGATGGTACTTTTAGGAAGGCTATCAGCGCATACCGAGCGAGTAGGATTCATGCTGGCTTATCGTCCGGGTCTGATGTCGCCAACACTTTTTGTTCAGCAAGTCAATACGCTCTCGCATCTTTTAAATGGTCGGATCAGCCTCAACATAATATGTGGCTCCTATCCTATTGAGCAAGCGTATTATGGGGACTTGCTTTCGCATGATGAGCGATTCGAGCGAGCAGCCGAGTATCTCGAAATTTGCTCAGGTCTTTGGAATGCGACAAGCTCATTGAACTATGCAGGAAAGTATTACCAACTAAAAGACGCTCAGCTAAGCACCAAGTTTACCTCGCTTCGTTTGGGAGTCCGTCAGCCCAAAATATACCTAAGTGGTAATTCCAAGATTGCCAATCATACGGCATCTGAACATGCACAATGTTGGCTGAGGTACGGTGATACGCCAGAAAAAATTGCTGAAAGTAACAATTTGATCGCTCAGAGCAACGGTGTAGCGATGATTCGCACAGGACTTCGGATGTCAGTCATTGCGCGTCAAACACGTGAAGAGGCTATTGAAGCAGCATTTCGGCTTGTAGAAAGTTCAGATGTCAAGTGGAAGGAGTTTATGAGCAATATGATTCAGAAGTCAGATTCAGTTGCTTATAAGGCTACTTATGAATTAGCAGAAAAAGCCAACTCAGAGTGGCTCGGGCCCCATCTGTGGAGTGGGGCCGTGCCTTATCGTGGAGGAGCAGCATTGGCGCTGGTAGGAAGTTTTGATGAAGTAGCAAACGAACTCATGCTTTATAAATCGGCAGGTGTTAGCGAATTTATTTTGTCAGGTTGGCCAATGCTTGCTGAGATGCAAAATTTTTGTAAAAACGTCGTACCTCGCGTGCGTGTGATGGAGCAGCTTGAATTTTCTGCTGAAATTTAGGGGTGTCCTACTGGGAGCGTTTGCCAGCAATTATCGGGACTTTGAGCCTTTTTAGTAGATAGGTCTTATTGACAATGATTGACCTATCTTTTTGTACTATAATTTGAGCGAATTTATACTCTGCAACAGTTACGGGGCGCTTGTCGCCCCGTTAGACCAATTCCTCTTTCTGTCCATCAGAGGAGTTAAAATTATTTAGCAGCTTTTCCAGCAGTTTGGGCTTCTTCTAGCCAACCATCAACCAGCGCTTGATGGTTTTTCACCCACTCTTCAGCATTACGACGGATATCTTTTGAGCGATTTTGACCCTCACGGGCAAGTTTTTCTTGGGTGATAATATCCTCAAAAGGAACCCGAACCAGTTCAAACCAACGTTTGGCGGATGGGTTAGCCGACAAAAATTGCCGGGAAGCCACAAGACGCGCTCTATCCACGGCAAATCCCAGATTCTTCCCGCTTACCGTGGTATCTTTTTGTGTCATTTCTTTTCCCTTTTCTCCTGGTAAAGAGGTAAAGGGAACTTCTAACCAAACCACATCTGCACCAGTTTGTAACACTGAAGTCAACCAATCAAGATTCCAATTGCTATAGAGTATCGGTTTTCCTTGCTGATAGCGAGCAATGATATCTGCCTTGAGAACTTCCATTTCTCCTTTATCCTGTTTGACGGTATTCTCTAATCCGTAAACTTTCAAGTGATGATCAATAATCAGCTCACAGGCTAAACCCGGATTGCAACCCGTTAAATTTGCCTTACCATCTCCGTCTGAGTCAAACAATTTGGCAATTTTTGCGTCTTTAAGTTGCACAAGATTCGTAACTTTATATTGATCGGCAGTCTTCTTATCAATCGAATAGCCTTGAATAATATCACTAGAAGAAAACATCCCAACAACTTCCAGTTTCTTTTCACCACCAGCTTTTTCAAAGAAGTTGGTATGCAACTTTTCTAAAGTGGGAGCAACATCTATTTCGTCATTACCGAGAGCAAGAAACAGGGCGGTTATATTAAGTAACTTTAGTTCTTCGACTTCGTAACCCAGCTTTTCTAACCCAATGCGAATGATTTCTGAAACAAATTGTCCGGCTACTGAAGTACCAGAACCAGGGCGTACTTTCACCCCCTTACCAGGTAATGCTACTTCTGTCGATTGACTACTACCTGGTAATTTCGTAGAATTTTCGGGAGTTGATTGGCAGGCAATTAACCCTACAATCAAGGCTACTACTATAGCAAAAGTCTGTTTTTTTCGGTGTAGTTTCATTATCATTTGTTTACTCAACTTTGAATGATATCTGTACTGAAAATCGGGTGTGAGGTGTAGGGGAAGAAAGTTTTTCATCCTGTTTGTTGAGATCGATCGCGCCTTTTAAATCTTAATCTCGAAAGCAGAAAACCGATCGCCCCTCTTTGCACCCAAAAACCTCTGCTGTTGACTTTCCCCACCGCCTGAGTAATCCGATCGAGCATAATCGCCAGCAAGACAATGCACAACCCTCCCACAGCAGCCAGTCCCACATCCAGACGACCAACCCCCTGCAACACCATCAATCCTAGCCCAGGCACAGCAATCATTGATGTTACCACCGACATTCCCAATGCAAACAGGATAGTTTGGTTTAACCCCGTGAGAATGGTTGGCATAGCTAGGGGAATTTGCGCTTCCCACAGGACTTGCCAAGGAGTTGACCCAAAAGCGATCGCCGCTTCCACCACCTCTTGGGAGACTTGCCGGATACCCAGGTTGGTGAGGCGAATCAGAGGCGGCAGTGCAAAGATGATGGTTGCGATCGCCCCTGGAACTTTACCAATACCAAATAGCATGACAACAGGAACCAGATAGATGAAGATGGGGATAGTTTGCATGATATCAAGGAGAGGTCGCACAAATCCCACTAGGCGATCGCTCCTCGCACAGGCAATACCGAGAGGAATACCGATAGCCACGCAAAATGCTACCGCAGTCACCACCAAGGAAAGTGTCACCATTGCCTCCTTCCATGCCCCAAGAAAACCAATTAAGGTCAAGGCCCAGATGCTATAAATCGCAATTTTTCTCCCTGCGAGTTGCCATGCCATCAACCCGATAATCATCAAAAAAATTAGGGGAGGAATCGATTGGAACATCGCCTCTATAGAGTCAAGCGCGAATTTAATCGGGATGCGAATCGCTTGAAAGAACGGACGAAAGTTGTCAACGAGAAAATTAACCCCAGTGTTAATCCAACTATCCAGAGGTATACTATAAAGCTCAAAGGGGTTTAGGATAACATCCAGCCCGGATTGGCTCTTGGCAATGAGATTAGCACGTAGAGTTAAGGAATTTAACACAATAGAGAGCGTCCTGATACAGATGGCAAAAAGATCGAGGAGTTAGCTTACAAGAGAAGGAAGAAGGCAGAGGGCAGGAGGCAGGAGGAAAGAAGTATGAATGAAAACTTTAGTTCTGGGCCATTGCCTAGTTAAAAAAAAGATACTGGTACGAGCGGAAAGTGCCACGAGATACAAAAGAGCTACTCACGTGGGCGGGTTTTCAGACTTGAGTGAAGTGCCGTCGTCCTTGCTTGAATCCCACTTTTTTAAACGTGGGTTCCTCCTGCCTCCTGCCTTCTGCCTCCTGCCCCCTGCCTTCTGCCTCCTGCCCCCTGCCTCTTATCAAATGCTGCTAATACTAGCAAGAATAGTTTGTTTAGTGCCCAATCGCCTGCGAGAATAAATCTTTTCTAGCAGTAAATCCCGCAGTTCGTTGGCGATATCATCAGGTGGATTACCTGCAAGCGCCCGTCCAATCAACTTTTCAGCCGATCGCAATTCTGAACATTCTACAGCAAGTGTTGCGGCACTGCGATGGAGAACCGATCTAGTCGGCTCAAGGCCAAATAAGTCTGCTACTAGGTCTGCGGCAGCTCGCTCAACAGAAAAGGCTGCTTTGGTTAACTCCAAAGCGACGGTGGTATCACCCCTTTGGCGGGCTAAAAAAGCTTGGTCAACAAGTTCCATTGCTTCTCGATGAAGAATTTCTACGTCTTGCATTTTATCAACTACACGGGTACGCGGTGTGCCAAATTCGACGACACAGACGTAGCCGGGGGACAAAGTATCCGAGGGGCTAATCTGTTCTAGTTTCATGTTAACTCTCGATTTAATAATGCTTCCAGAGCCTCTACGAATCCCTGAAACTTCCAGGCGAGCTTTTCTTTGAAATAGAGAATTTGGATCGTCAATAGAACCCAACCAGAAGTCAAAGCCAAAACTTGTGCCTTTAATAGAGCGCTCAATCCCTGTGAGACCCGTCAGATAAGGCATAAGGAGTGCAGCAATGACCTATGCCCCATACTCGGTAGCAACTTCTTGGTCGGCATTAAAGCGACGCACAGTGTCATTAATCGGATTCCATTGCAGTTCGACTTGAGTTTCTTGTATGCCATCAATCAGAAGATTAACGCGATAAGGATGATTTTGGTCATCCAGACAAACTGCGGCTGCATCTTGACAAGTAGCTCCAAAAGTCAGCGACCATCCAGGTCGTTCAGGCTTCGATTGAGAAAGCGAGTCAAGGTATAAAAGCTTTGGGATATTACAATACTCCGGACAGTTTTTAAGCAGCCAAAGTACCATAAGACAAGACTGAAGGAAGATTAGGATGGTTTAAAATC
>NZ_JAUBPT010000082.1:0-36761 GCF_036700905.1 Microcoleus sp. S13_C3
AAGTCGAGTCGTGGAAAGAGGAAGCCTAAACAGTGATGTTTAGAATCCCCGACCGTTTACGGCGGGGAGGATGTCAACTAGTCCTTAATGATTCTCTTGTCATGAATGACCACTTGATCCTTGAGTTCAGGACTGCCGGAGATGTGAATATCGCTATCCTTATTTTCCTCTGCGTCGGATTCGGCTAGATATTGGGCAGATGACTTAAAATCCTGCGCTGCACGTTTAGCAGATTCGGCTGCATTTTGGGCAGATGATTTAAAATCATGCGCTGCACCTTGAGGAGATGGGGTTGCATTTTGGGCAGAGGGCCTAAAATCAGGCACTGCAGGTTTAGCGGATTCGGCTGCATTTTGGGCAGATGATTTAAAATCAGGCACTGCAGGTTTAGCAGATCCGGCTGCATTTTGGGCAGATGATTTAAAATCATGCGCTGCACCTTGAGGAGATGGGGTTGCATATGGGGCAGATGACTTAACATCCTGCTTAACATCCTGCGCTGCACCTTTAGCAGATTCGACTGCATTTTGGGCAGATGACTTAACATCCTGCTTAACATCCTGCGCTGCATCTTTAGCAGATTCGGCTGCATTTTGGGCAGATGACTTAACATCCTGCGCTGCACCTTTAGCAGATTCGGCGGCGCTTTGAGCAGATGACTTCATTGATTCAGCAGCACTCTTGCCAGATGACTTAAGCGATTCGGCTGCACTTTTTATAGATGGCTCAACTGCTTTAGCTGTATCTTTTACAGTCGATCTCAGATCCTTAGTTGCCCCCTCAATTTCCTGAGCTACAGCTTTGGCAGAAGGCTTAATTTCATCAGCCGTACTCTTAATAGAGTCCGCTGCACTTTGTATAGAAGGCTTGACACCTTCGACTGTCTGCTTGACTGAATCTTTTACTTCTCTAATCGTAGGTTTGACTTCCTCGGATGCACTCTTGACTGCATCTACTACAGAAGGCTTGGCTTCCCTAACTGTCTCATTGACAGATTCGGCTATACCTTTAATCGAAGGCTTAGTTTCCTCAACAGTCTCCTTGACTGCTTCTGCTGTAGCTTTGATAGATGGTCTAACTTCCTCAGCAGTTTCCTTTACTACTGTCCCTAGCTCTTCTACAGTGTGTGTAATACCGTCTGCTACGCTGTGTGCTGCATCCCCTAAATTATCTACAGCACGGTTAACAGTATCAGCAGTACCTTTACCAATCATAGCGCCAGCAACTGAGCCTGCTACAGCACCAATAATGCCTCCAGAGCGAGCACCTAGTATACCACCGACTGCTGCTCCAGCTATCCTCGCACCAAGGCCTGAACCTGATGATTGATCTTCCTGTGATTCTGCATTTTCGTTAGTCTGAGCCTGAAGCTGCTGGTTTTCGCTATTGTCAACATTCTTTTCATGGAAGTCACGATTGGCTTCAGGCTGGTTAAAAGGCTGGTTATTATCAGTCATAGATATCCTTGGGTATTACTGCTACATTTACTAGCCTAACTATATACTTCTCAGAAAATCTACTGCCTAAGAACTAGATTTTGACTGTTACTTAAGAAGTAGATTATTAAAGGTACTGACCACTACGGCGCTAGCGGCTCGCTGTTCATTCGACCTTGAAGAAGCTGGAGGCTGGCGTTAGCGAAGCCCTCGAAGAGGATCGCACATCTGGAACAGTCTTAGCTTAGCGAGCCAAAAATAACTCATGTATACAGATTTTTTTTTACAGATTAAATGATTAATAAATCTTCCAAAACAAATAATATGAAACTCCAGCTTATAACTTAACTTCTAAAGAAATATATATTCTAAAAAAAGTTGCTACTATTAAATAATTGAATTAAGTGATTTGTTTTGTAGACGTTGCTGATTTACGGTAGAAAAGGCTAAATATGCAAGTCAGAGAAACCAGTATCCACAAAGATTCGGGATTTTCAACTAATTTTTTTCATACCCAGATTAAGCAAGCTCAGATTTTGGAGTGATCTAACTCACGAGGAGAGCTCTTGGAACAGCAACTTGACCGCTGTAGCCACCCGAGGCGATCGCACTTACGCGTAATTGGGCATAAGTTCGATCGCTCCTAAATTTTAGCGTCACATACGGCATTTTGCCGTATATAATAGAGAGATTATATCTACCGTATTTTGTATGACTAAAACTACTAAATCGGAACCGTCAGCCCGATTGGAGGCTCGTATCAGTCCAGAGATTAAAGCCCTTTGGCAAAAAGCCGCTGACTTAGAAGGACGTACCTTAACAGATTTCGTCATCGCCAGCGTTCAAGCAGTCGCTTCCAAAGTTATTGAACAGCACCAAAGACTGAAACTTGACCTTGACGACAGCGAGGCTTTCGTAAATGCCCTCCTGAATCCAACCCAGCCGAATCAAGCTCTCAAAGCAGCAGCCTTGCGCTACAAACAAGTGATGGGCGATGGTACTCACAATTGAACCCTTAGATAGCAGCAGACATCACAGAGAGCTTTTTTGTTGTGGACAAGATAGTTTGGACAACTACATCCGTAAACAAGCTTCTCAGGATCTCAAAAAGAAAGTCGCAATCGTATTCGTTTTAGTGGAGTCTTCCAACACTGATGTAATTGCCTATTATACGCTTTCTGCATATACCATTGAACTCGCAGATTTGAATGAATCTTTTGCAAAAAAGCTGCCCCGCTATCCCCTTCTACCTGCTACATTGCTCGGTCGTTTGGCAGTCGATCGCACTTGACCTTGGTCAACATCTCGGTGAGTTGATTCTGATAGATGCTTTGACAAAAGCACTCTTGGCAACTGCACAAGTTGCATCTCTCGCTGTCATTGCAGAAGCTCTGGATGAGCCAGCAGCCAATTTCTATCAAAAATATGGTTTTCAAAAGTTTAAACAAAACCCGATGAAGCTTTATCTACCAATGAAATCGGTGGAAGAACTTTGTCAAAATTATAACATTTAGTTGATTTTGTTAAAAACCGATCGCCCATCCCACTCTCCAGCCCCGCCAGCGCAGACGCGCGATCGCACTTACGCGTAATTGGGCATAAGTTCGAGATCCCCCAACAATCCCCAAAACTTCAATTACTACCGGATCGTCGATCGAAGTGACAGAGATCGACTAAAGTAAACACAAAATATTATTGGCGGTAATTAGAGTGATTGAGACTTTAGCAACAGGAATCGCAGCAGCCGGTTCGCTGCTAGCATTGGGCGGATTGGGCCTAGAGTTGAACTATCGCCGGACTGGGAGTGCAAATAAACTAGAACTAACAGCCGGAGAATGGCACTTAGCCATCTCGGAACCCAACCGCTATCTTTTAGTCGGGGAAATGGAGTTCCGCAACCTGACACAGCGGTTTGAGATTATGTTGCCGGAAGTGCGGGCACAGGTGAAACTGCTGTCAGACGGAAGTTTGGATGGCGTTACCTCCCAGACAAAGGTGATTCCTTGCCACAAAGACGCAGCTGCCAGAGCAGACGATTACTGGTTCGGCTATATTGTTAAAGCCCAAAAAAACACGAAAATTAAAGTTTCTGTAGACATTCAAGGGCAAGATTTAACCAAATTGCAGTCCGCTTGGGTGCAAATACATTTCGTCACCTACGGCCCGGGCGGGCGCATCCCGAAAGTCCGTAACGTAGTAGTTCCCCTGCAATTTCCCAACTCGGACACCGTACCCATCGCCAGAAATGTCGGAGTTGCAGAAGTCTTGCCGATTCGCACCCACATCTTGACGGAATTGGACAATCCCGTCGAAATTGTCAAACGGTACGTGCTGCCGCGCGCCCAGAAAGGCGATATAGTCGCCCTGGCAGAAACTCCCCTAGCTTTGATGCAGGGACGCTATCGCCATCCCAGCGAAGTCAAACCCGGATGGGCGGCAAAGCGAGTGTGCTTGTTTTTCTTGCCGATGTCGAGTTTAGCCACTGCTTGCGGAATGCAGACGTTGGTGGATGTAGTTGGACCTTGGCGGGTAGTCGCGGCATTTGCGATCGGCGCTGTGGCTAAAATATTCGGTAAACCGGGAGTCTTTTACCAACTAGCAGGGGAACAAGCCAGACTGATCGACGACGTTACCGGGACTTTGCCTCCCTTCGACCAATTTATTGTCCTAGGCCCGGACAATCCCCAGCAAGTTGTAGAAGAAATTCAACGAGAAACCGGACTTGCGGCGGCGATCGTAGACGCTAATGACTTGAAAGCAGTTAAGATATTAGCAGCGACCTCCGATTTATCGGTAACATTCTTAGAGCAAGCCTTGCGAAGCAACCCCGCCGGGAATGCTGACGAGCGCACACCAGTCGTTGTAATTCGACCTCTGCCACAAAAATCTTGAGTTGAAAACAGAAAATTAAAAATTCAAAAAGATGATTTGAAATTTTTAATTTTCGATCGAGCAAGAAAGGGAGAAGAATCAAAAGTTAGAAGTTTTGAACTCAAAATTAACCCATTCAAAACTCAAAACTTCCCTAACTCTTCCCCTTTCTGAATTTTTATTTTTAAATTTCCATTCTCCACTTTTATGCTATGACTTCATTTCCCTCCCAAAACCAAAACCAGGTTGTGATTCGCCCGTTTCAGTATCGCGATATCGAGGTGATGGAACAACTGTGCGCGGAAACAGCCGAAGAGCCAGAAAACAGCAAAGGCGGAAGCTGCGACGTGGTACTAGGTAGAAAGTTGCAGCAGATTCGCCGCTGGTACGGACTACTAAAGATTTTTAGCTTGTTTCCCAACCCTTGTCAGTCCCTGTTCCGGGCCCATGTTGCCGAAGAAGAGGGGAGCGTTAAGGGCATAATTCAGATTTCTCCTTTCAACCGCACCCGCAGCACTTGGCGGATCGATCGCATAGGAGTAGACCCGGAAGCCCGCAGCAAAGGAATTGGTTCCATGCTGCTGCGGTACTGCTTTGAGGCAGTCTGGGAGGCGCGGACGTGGCTGTTGGAAGTGAATGTCGGCGACAACACTTCCTTGGCTTTGTACCGGCAAAACGGGTTTCAGCCTTTGGCCCAGATGACATACTGGACGATCGCCCCAGAACGCCTGCAAGAAATGGCTTCCTCGACCCCAGATTTGCCGAACCTGCTGCCTGTGAGCAACGCCGACGCTCAGTTGCTCTATCAACTGGATACCGCGTCTATGCCGCCGCTGGTGCGCCAAGTATTCGATCGCCACATTCAAGATTTCAAAACCAGTTTTTTCGGCGCTTTAGTCGAAGGTGTCAGACAGTGGCTGGCCAAAACCGAGGTAGTCAGCGGTTACGTGTTTGAACCGCAGCGCAAAGCCGCGATCGGCTATTTTCAGGTGCAGCTATCTCGCAACGGCCAGCAACCGCACGTCGCCCAGTTGACTGTACACCCGGCCTACACTTGGCTTTACCCAGAACTGCTGTCCCAGATGGCGCGCCTCGTTCAAGATTTCCCAGTTCAAAGCCTGCAACTGGCTTCCGCTGACTATCAGCCGGAACGGGAAGCTTATTTAGAGCAATTTGGAGCTGTGCGCGTGGAACACAGTTTGCTGATGTCTCGATCGGTGTGGCACAAATTGCGCGAGTCCAAGTTGGTCTCTCTCGAAGGACTCCAGCTATCAGAAATGCTGCAAAGCTTCCAGCCAACTCGCAAACCCGTACCGGGCAGGATGTCCTGGCTCGGCCCGATGGCTGGGGAAGCCACAGCAGGGCCCGCATCCTCCGAGATAAAACCGCTGTTGGCTGACTCAGGAAACAGCCAAACGAATCAAGTTAACCCCTTGAACTTCCAAAATTCCGAATCCTCGGCAACAGATAGCAGCAGCATTTTGCCTCTAAAATTGCCCGAATTGCCTCTAGACGAAGGCTCCCAAGACAAAAGTTAATACTTAATAGTTAAAAGCAGAAGGTAAAAGGTAGAAGGCAGAAAAAAATAGAATTAATCATCAAAGAAATTCCTTTTTTCTGTCATAATTCCAAAACATCCCTTTTGCTTTTAATCTTTTAATTATTAATATCAACCTAAGATTACCTATCTTCTTCTTACTTTCTTCTCTTCTTCCTTTGCGTTTTTCGCGTCTTCGCGGTTCGTTAAATAAGATTATTTGCGAAAAAAAACAGTAAATCTAAAATCTAAAATCTAAAATCTAAAATTGCTTGATTGATAATGTCCAACGATAAATTATGGATTTCAGCACTGGGATTAGATATCGGCCTCAAACGAGTCGGCATCGCCGGGTGTGACGGCACTGGTTTAATAGCTACGGGCATTACAACACTGGTACGATCGTCCTTCGATCGAGACGTAGCTTATCTCCGAGAACTCGTGCGAGAGCGGAGAGTGCAAATTTTGGTTGCAGGCTTGCCCTACTCCCTGAGCGGAGAATTGGGTGCTCAAGCGCGACAGGTGCAGAAATATGCGAATCGCATCGCCTCCGCCTTAGAGCTCCCCCTAGAATACGTGGACGAGCGCCTGACTTCAGTTGAGGCAGAGGAATTGATGAAAGCTTCAGGGATTTCGCCGTCGCAAAATAATAAGGGTGCGATCGATCGCAAAGCAGCAGCCCTGATTTTGCAGCAGTGGCTAGACGAGCGGAGGCAAAATATCTGTGCCCCTCCCAATCCTTGATAGCTGGTAACAAAGGCGTGATATCCTGGTTGTGCAAGTTTGCTACGCACACCTGTAACCCTTGACAAACTGGAGAAAATTCTGCTGTACCCTCGGTACTGAAGAAGCAAAAAATCGTGATTTGTCCTCCGTGTCGCTTGCTGACTCGACTGAGATTTAAACGCTGCACTCCTCGCCTGTCGAAAAGGCAGCGAGTCTCGCGGTTTAAGCTTGTGGACTGGCGATCGCCCACTTAGCCAGAATATCGCCACGAAAATTCCCAATTGTCAAGCCAACGTTACTGAATTATTGACGGAAAACTAAGATACACGCGATGTCCTCATCCCCATACCGCAAAAAAGAGAATGGCAATTCCAACGAAGAGTCCGTCACCCTGACGGATGAAGTTGGGCGATCGCTGACTTGCAACATAGAATATTCTATGAACCTAGAAGGTCAAGAATACGCTTTGCTGCTTCCGATTGACTCACCCGTAGAAATTTTTACCTGGCAGGGAGACGATACCGACGAAGCAGCAATTCCTGTTGAAGACGAGACCGAAATTGACAAAATTTTTGATACAGCTAGAGTTGTGCTGCAAGAGCAGAACTTGACCCTCCGACGCACGGCAGTGACGCTGACTGTAGTTGGCGAATTGCCGGAATTTCCCGAAGAGGATATGGCATCTGATGTCGATCCAGATGAGGAGTCGGAGTTCGAGGAACTGATGTGGCTGACCAGTTTCTACCACGAAGAACAGGAATATGCGATTTATACGCCTCTAGACCCGTTCTTTATCTTGGCTAGAATGGATGACGACGGCAAGCCAGAATTGCTCTCGGAAGAAGAGTTCCAAAGGCTGGAACCGATGTTACCTATGCTGGAAGACCAGTTCTTTGACGAGCTTGATTAGATATTAATTGCAGGCACAAGGCCTGATGGCAAAAAGCAGAAATTTTTACTATTTTATAAAAAAGTAAACTGCTCGCCCGATCGAACTTTTTCGAGGTGGCCGCTTCTGCCTTCGCGATCGGGCTTTTGAATTGGGCCGCGTGAATTGGGTCTTTTAAAGGGCTTGTATTCGTAACTTTTCGGTCATCAATCGCAGGTCATCAGTCATTAGTCGCTAGTTACCCGCCGCTTATCCAAGACAACGGACTATGAATAAAGAACAAATGACAAAAGGCAGCGCGCGCGAGAGCCGAAAAGGTACTCCGCAAGTCTCTAAATGGTTGTTTTATCTGGCGTTGCTGCCGGTAATCTGGGGGGTTTGCGCTTGGCAAGGCTGGGCTTGGTGGAGCTGGGCTTCGGCGCCGCCTAAAATAACATCCTCATCGGGGAATCCGGCAGAGGATGCTGCTGTTTCGATCCAAATCCCGGAGGGTACTCCCAGTCAAAAAATCGGCCGGGATTTAGAGGCCGCGGGGTTGATTCGATCGAGCTCGGCATGGAATATGTGGGCCCGCTGGCTGACTATGCAAAACCGCGAGGGAGGATTTAAAGCAGGAACTTACCAACTGTCGCCGACTCAGCCTCTGAGTGCAGTTGCTGACAAAATTTGGAAGGGCGAAGTCGTACAGCAGAGTTTCACGATTCCAGAAGGGTGGTCGCTGCAACAAATGAGCGCTTATTTTGAAGCGCAAGGTTTTTTCCCGGCTAAGGAGTTTATGGCGGCCGCGAGTCAAATTCCTTACGCTCAATACCCTTGGCTGCCGAGCGGATTGCCTCATTTAGAAGGTTTTTTGTACCCGGATACTTATCAGCTAGACGGCGATAGAATTACTCCTCAAGCTGCGATCGCACAAATGCTCACTCGTTTCGAGCAGACAGCTTTGCCGGTATATCAAAAAAATCAGAATAATACGAAGCTCTCTCTCAAAGAATGGGTGACTTTGGCGAGTATTGTGGAAAAAGAAGCTGTGGTTGCTTCCGAGCGGAACCGCATTTCTGGAGTGTTCAACAACCGTCTGAAAAAGGGTATGCCATTGGGCTCTGACCCGACAGTTGAATACGCTCTCGGCATCAGGCAAACTAAGGAAAAGCCTCTGACTTTTAAGCAAGTAGAAACCCCTTCTCCTTACAATACTTATATAAATCCAGGACTACCCCCAACTCCGATCGCATCTCCGGGAATCGCCAGTCTGGAAGCGACTCTGACTCCTGAAAATACAGAATATCTGTATTTCATGGCGCGGTACGACGGCACTCACATTTTCAGTCGCACTCTGGCCGAACACAATGCTGCTGTGGCTCAAGTTGACCAAAAAGTGCGATCGACTCAATAGATGGGCAATGACTAATACAAAAGTAAAAAGTCAAAAGTAACGAAGGAAAAGCAATAATTATTCACTTTTGATTTTTTGCTTTTTCAATCTTTAACTCCCAATTTCTTATTTCTCAATCTAAAATCTAAAATCTAAAATCTAAAATCATTATGACTTGGGGTAAACTACTACAGCCTGACTTAGTTCTCGGCGATTCAGTCATGAAGTTAACGGCTGATATTCTGCAGAAATATCAGATTAAAGGATTAGTGTTGGATGTGGACGAAACTCTCGTTCCCATTACGGCAATGAATGCTTCTCCTGAACTCAGCTTGTGGGTACAAGAAATTAAACCCGTAGTATCGCTATGGTTGGCAAGCAATAATTTAAGTCAAAATCGGATCGGTCGAATTGCTGATTCTTTGAATCTACCATACATCACTGGTGCAGCTAAGCCGTCCCGCCGCAAGTTGAGAAAAGCTGTGACGGCGATGAATTTGCCGGTGGAACAGGTGGCGATGGTGGGCGATCGACTTTTTACTGATGTTTTAGCAGGCAATCGTTTGGGTATGTTCACTATTTTAGTGGAACCAATGGTTGATGCTGGTTATGCGCTTCGCAAGTATCCGGTGCGCTCTTTTGAAGTTTGGGTGTCTCAAGCTTTGGGGGCATCTCTGAAAATTAAAGATTAAAATTGGGCATGGGGAATTGGGAATTGGGAATTGGGCATGGGGCATTGGGAATTGGTAATTAGGAATTGGGAATTGGTAACTAATGGCAACAGACAACAGTCAACAGTCAACAGTCAACAGTCAACAGTCAACAGTCAACAGACAACAGACTAAAACTATTGTTGTTAAAATTGGAACTTCAACTCTGACTCGATCGACTACAGGAAACTTAGCTCTTTCAACTATTGCTGCATTGGTCGAAATTTTAGCTGATTTGCGGCAGCAAGGTCATCGAGTAGTTTTGGTTTCTTCGGGTGCAGTTGGGGTTGGCTGCGCGCGCTTGGGTTTGACGGAACGCCCGCGAAACATGGCTATGAAACAGGCTGTGGCGGCTGTGGGCCAAGGGCGGCTGATGCGGGTGTACGATGACTTGTTTACTACTCTACAACAGCCGATCGCTCAAGTATTGCTCACGAGGGGTGATTTAGTGCAGCGTAATGGTTATGTTAACGCTTGCAATACTTTTGGGCAATTGCTCAGGTTGGGCGTGATTCCGATCGTCAATGAAAACGATACAGTAGCGGTAGACGAGCTTAAATTTGGCGATAACGACACGCTTTCGGCGCTAGTAGCGAGTTTGGTAGAAGCAGATTGGTTGTTTGTGCTCACAGATGTCGATCGGCTGTATTCCGCCGATCCGCGCAGCAATCCCGACGCGCAGCCGATCGCCCTAGTCCAAAGTATGGCACAGCTCACAGAATTTCAGGTACAAACAGGAGATTCCCGCAGCGGTTGGGGAACCGGTGGAATGGTGACAAAAATTGAAGCGGCGAGAATAGCAACTGCATCGGGAGTGCGGACTGTCATCACTGACGGCTGCTTTCCTGGTAATATCGAGAAAATACTTAACGGAGAGTCGATCGGTACTCAATTCGAGCCTCAACCGCGCCCTGTAAACGCTCGCAAACACTGGATAGCTAACGTGCTAATTCCCGCCGGAAAACTATATTTAGATGCGGGTGCTGTCAAGGCAATTTCCCACGGCGGAAAATCGCTTTTAGCTGCGGGTATTGCTCAAGTAGAAGGAGAATTTCAAGCTGATGATTCCGTGCAGTTGTGCGATGCAGCCGGCAACCAAATTGCTAGAGGGCTTGTGAATTATAGCAGTTTAGAATTGAGACAAATCCAGGGCTGCAAGTCAGAGAAAATTGCTGAGATTTTAGGCTATGCAGGCGTAGAAACGGCGGTACACCGAGATAATTTAGTGATTGTTTAAATTAACAAATATCGAGACTGTCGATCGGGCAATGAGCGAAGGTAGAAATTGAGGATATTTGCAGCACAGTCTTGCAAGAATTTGTTTGGCTGTGTTTGAATAGCTCGTTCATCGCTTCTGTAAACAGTTCAAATACATTTTGTGCTAATTCTAAAGCTGCTTGGCATTCCGCATTAGTAAGTTTAATCTCTGCTAAAATTTCCAACATCTCTGGCGTGTTTAAAAGGTGATAATTTTCTAAACCCCCATAAGATCCTCCAAAATCAACAGATTCTTTTTTGTTAATTTGCTGTAATTCCATTACCACTGCTAGCGCCGCTTCAAAAAAAACTTGGGCCGTTCCTTCGAGGGCTTCCACTAACACCAGTTTCTGAATAGGAGAGGCTTTCCAAGCGTAGCGTTCGATCACTGAACATAGCGATCGAGTTTTTTTAGTTTCTTCACCCCAAAGCAGTCTGAAGTCGCCGTAACTCATTAATTGGTTTAAGCCTAGTTCCTCTAGGTATTCTAGATAGTCGTGCCAGTAATAGTTTTTTTTATAAGTATATTTATTAATTAGTTCCTGAACTTTGCTATTACTAGAAGATTCTCGCAATACATATTTATTTAAATCGCTCAATCCCACCGCCAAAGGAGCGAGGACAGGTGCAAAAATTAGTCGTTGATTCGCGTGAATGTGTTTATTGGCTAGAAAGTCAAACAAGGGCAATTTGGCAAACTCTTGCTTTTTGGGTTCAATGAATGCTACAATGGCTTTCATACTTTTTTCGCCTAAATAGTTGCTGTCAAGATACTCTTCATACCTCTGTTAATTATCTATATTTTTGAGCCTAAATAATTGTGTTTATTATCATACATATTTGTATTTGAGATCATAGGTAAGAGTGTTTGCAGTCACAGCAAATTGTGACGGAAAGCATCCCGGATACAAGCCCCGGATTCATTCCTTCGCAGACTCAGGACGGAAAAATAAAAAACCTGTATCCGATAAGCCAGCCCCCGAATTTATCCGTGGGGTCGATGGCTTCAATTCTAAAATCTAAAATCTAAAATCTAAAATCGATTGACTTGTATCATATTGTGCCAGAAGTTCGAGCATCTTGTTCCCTAGAGATAAAATGCTATACATTTAGATTGGATATTTCGGGCGTTGCTCAAAGCCACCCCACAAGAGTGTGATTATTTATTGACCGATAATTTAAAGGCTGATTAACTTAATATAGGCAAATGAGCATTCTGCTCGAACTCCTAAAAAATGCTGTATACAAAATCGCGGTAATCCATGCAAATCAGTCCTAGACGCATAGGAGTCTAGAAACCTGGTTTCTTTGCAGATTCATCCCTGCTCAACAAAAATTTATCGTAGAAACCCGGTTTCTTTAACCCTTGCTTTTATTAGACCTCTTGCAAAAATAGCTGGGACGGGCAAGATGCCCATCCCACAAAAAGTTTTTTCTCTTGTGGGATGGGCATCTTGCCCGTCCGAAAATTTGCTTAAAAGGACTTTTGCAAAAAGTCTATTGCTTCTTCCCTCTTTTCTCTTCCCTCTTCTTATTCCTTATTCCTTCTTCCTGCGGCCATCAGCCTCCAAATGACAATTTCCCATTCTCAGAATTGCCTTTAGGTGCGTTGTGAGTTACTCTATCTTTTGGATCAGTTAACACAATTATAGGAGTTAATCTTGGAACGGACTTTTTTAGCGATTAAGCCCGACGGCGTACAACGCGGACTCGTCGGCGAAATTATCGGTCGTTTTGAAGCCAAGGGCTTTAAGCTAGTTGGTATGAAGCTAATGACGGCGAGTCGCGAACTAGCGGAACAACATTATGATGTTCACAAAGAAAAACCATTCTTTGCTGGATTGGTAAACTTTATCACTTCAGGCCCTGTAGTGGCGATGGTGTGGGAAGGCGACGGCGTTGTGGCATCGGCGAGAAAAATCATTGGCGCAACAAATCCTCTGAATGCAGAACCGGCGACAATTCGGGGCGATTTTGCTGTCAATGTCGGCCGTAATCTGATTCACGGTTCTGATGCTGTCGAGACTGCCCGTGCGGAAATTAGCCTTTGGTTCAAGGAAGAAGAATTGAGTGCTTGGACACCTTCTTTAACTCCTTGGATTGTGGAATAATTTTGATATTCTCCCGATGGTTAATCGGGAGATATAGCCTTTCTCAGTAACATGAGGTGCACGCTTGATAAGCGGGCATAGGGCATAGGGAATAGGGCATAGGGCATAGGGTATACCTCACCAAGATTGAGAACTGCTATAGCCTTTCTCAGATAGATGATATCGATTCCGGTTGCAGCGTCCGTGATTGTTGACTGTTGACTGTTGACTGTTGACAAGGGAAATATTTTACACCTAATTTCCACCTCCCAGATTCATCTGTGGAGTCAATTCTAAAATCTAAAATCTAAAATCTAAAATCTAAAATCGACTGACTGTTGACTCGATGTTAAAAAAATGAAAATTGCGCGAATTATTTATTGGCAGCTTGATTAGACTTTACGCCCGACGATGAAGCGCGGATTTGAGATGATTCCGGGGTAGCCGGAATTGATAGGAAATATCATGTCGCTGACTCACTCATCACCGTACAATATAGAAGAGCTTGAGATTTTTTCTCGTTAACAGGAAGAGCCTGGTAACGAGAAAAAAAAACGTTAATCAGAACTTAAAAACTCCAAATAATTATTAGTCAATTCTTTGACTGCTAATTCGTAAAACTGCTGACCTTGTTCGGGGGTTGCTAAGCCCGGATTTGAGCCCATTCTTCCATCGGGAAATCGGCGGCGGAAGTCAGCAGCACCGAAAATTTTGTGCCCGGAAGCGACTTCTTCCGAAAGCGGAGCTTGCTTGATTGCTTCTGGATAAAGGTACTGGGTTAAGGCGACTTCGCTGGGGGTGGCGTGGGAGCCTTCTTGGTTTCCGTACAATTCTTTTGCTAGTTTGTAGACTGAACCGCACATAAACCAGTTGCCGATTTGACACTGGATTCTTGTGGCATTCGGTAAATTTAAGTCAGACAAATGCGCGTAAGTCTCGGAAAATGCTGCTTTCATGGTGGCAATGTTGCCACCATGACCGTTAATGAAGAAATATTTCTCAAATCCCGCTTTTGCTAAAGATGTGATATAATCTCTGATTACCAGTATCAGGGTCTGCGGTCGGAGACTGATTGTGCCGGGAAAGCTGGTGTGGTGCAAGGCCATCCCTACATTAATTGTCGGGCCGATTAAGGCATTGGCAGCTTCGCCGACACCGCGGGCGATCGCCCTGGCAGCAATGGCGTCAGTCCCGATCAAGCCGGTGGGCCCGTGCTGTTCGGTGGAGCCGATCGGGATAATTATGCCTCGGGAGCTTTCGAGATAAGCTTCTACCTCGGGCCAGGTACTCAAATGCAGCAACATGATAGGCAGTCTACATAATTTTTACTTGCTATCGTCGATCGTAGCCGGCACGGGAAGAAAAAGGAATTTGGGCCAGTTTATTATTGTATTCTTAAAAAAAGCTCTACAGTGCGATCGCAACTTTACCGTTATATTACTTAACGTTAATAATTTAACCAATTGATTACCAAAATTTTACCTTTTAATAACCTTTTAAGAGTAGTATAACAAGCATCTCCCTATAGATTGGGTGTTACGTGGTCAATTAACAGCGGGCAATGTTTTATGAAATTAACACCGACCCCGAAAAATGACCAGACTTCTGTGGCCTGGACGCAGGCAGACAGCGCGGTTCCGGCAACTGCTCTACGGCTGTATTCCTTACATGAGCAAGTAGCAAAGGTCGAGCGCGTGTCTGTGGGATGGACGGGCGAAGGATTCTAAGCGATCGAACTTTCTGGCGATCGTACAAGCGATCGCAGCGCGAGAGTGCCTCAGCTACTGAAGAAGGTACCTCGCGCTAGCCACATACAAACATAACTCCCACTGATATTTATGTCTTCTGCTGAATTAAGCGAAAGTCCTTCAAGGCTGGCTGTTGGACAAGCCGGCCGTATCTTGTTATTGGAAGGTGAAGATCTGTTGCGGGAAATGCTAGCTTTAGCCCTTAAAGAACAGGGCTATGAGGTGGTGGTTACTAGCGACGGGCGCAACGCCCTGCCTTCTGTACAGGCTTCTTCATACCACGGCGAATTTGCCTTCAACCTGTTAATTATGGATTCAATTAACGGTTTGGATCTGTGTCGAATGTTACGGCATCAAGGAAATCCCGTCCCTATTTTGATTATCGGTGCTAGAGGAAGTGCCAACAATTGCGCTTTTTACCTAGAAGCCGGATCGGATGATTATCTGACCAAGCCTTTTGGAATGCGGGAGTTTATCGCTCGCTGTCGGGCGCTGATGCGACGCCAGCGCCTCAGTCGGTTACCGGAACCGAGGATGCTGCAATATAAGAGCATAACTCTGTATCCTGAAGAGTGCCGCGTGTTGGTTCGTGGTCTGGAAGTGAAATTTTCTCCTAAACAGTTTCGCTTACTAGAACTATTTATGAGTAATCCCCGGCGAGTTTGGTCTCGCGATCAGTTGCTGGAAAAAATTTGGGGCCAAGATTTTATCGGAGACAGCAAAACAGTTGACGTGCACATCCGCTGGCTGCGCGAAAAGTTGGAAATAGATCCGGGCCAACCGGAATATATCATTACGGTACGCGGGTTCGGCTATCGATTTGGTTAAATTATTAAATCAGTTGTAGAGTGGCAAATTGCAGTCGAATAGACAAATAAGGACACAACATTTTTGTGTCCTTATTTGTCTATGGAGGGTGGGCAATACAATAGCTTGGAGGTGCAACCCGTAGACCTATTGTAGCGACTGTTGCCGTTCTCTTTTACCCTGGGCGAGCTGTATAAACTAACATCTTGCAACATTCTCAAGAACAGGCTTTTCGGCCTGTTCCACAAGAAAATTCACTCTTTGTGGAACAGGCCGAAAAGCCTGTTCATAAAAAGCTGATTGAGAATGGTTCAACATTTCAGTATAACTCAAAACTCCCCTGTCCACTGCCAACAATGAAGTTTCGAGCAATCTCCTGCAACCGCAACAGCCGCCACCATATCTGAACTGGGAAATAATTCAATTAAAGACCATCTCGATGCTTCTTCGGGGTTTTCTTCAACATTTAACAGCGCTGCAGGTTCTCCTGGTGCGAGGCTGACATCAAACTGATTCAGGGGAATAGAAAGTCCTTTACCAACTGCTTTGATATAGGCTTCTTTGCGAGTCCAGCAGGTGAAAAAAGCTCTGGGTTGGAGATGTTCTGGGAGCGAACGCAATACAGATTTTTCTAATGGTGAAAAAAACTTATCAGCAATTTCTAGGCAAGGAAAGTTGGGATTTATTCCTTCAATATCGACACCAATATCTCGATTTTTGGTAATCGCAATTAGAGCCATGTTTCCTGAGTGAGACAAATTGAAACGCAGGGTATTTCCACCTTGGGCGGCGATGAGAGAGGGTTTGCCGTAGGGATTGTATTCAAAGCGCAAAATGTGAGGATTTATGTTAATATAGCGACTCAGAATCGCTCTGAGTGCGCCACGACTCACAATAAATTGCGATCGACCTTTGGGAAAGTGGAAACCCTCGGCTTTTGTCCGCTCGTCTGTAGAGAGAGTCTCTTGTAAACTCTGCAAGCAAGATTCTGTTTGAGCCAGAGACACGCGCCAAACATGAATTTCGCCCAGATTCAATGTCAGGTTTTGCGGTGGGAACTTCCACGAATCAAAAGCAGCAATCATGTATTTATCTTCTTTTCTGAGTCACCTCATCCAGCATTCCCAGAAACAGGCAAGATGCCTGTTCTGCTTTTGTTCTACTTTGAGAAACAGGCAAGATGTCTGTTCTACTTTGAGAAACAGGCAAGATGTCTGTTCTACTTTGAGAAACAGGCAAGATGTCTGTTCTACTTTGAGAAACAGGCAAGATGCCTGTTCTACTTTGAGAAAGAGGCAAGATGGCTGTTCTACAACAGATGAATTTCAATCGCAAGAATCAATTAATCCAGGTTTGTACAACTTTTCCCGCTAATTGCTGTCCCAACCAAGGCGTATTTGCCGATCGCGACTTCAGACTTTGCCCGTCAACAGTCCAACTCATTTGCGGGTCGAACAAAATCAGCTCAGCAGAGACTCCCGGTGCAACCGTGGCGGGGGTTTGCCCGATACAAACGGCCGGCCCGGTACTCAACACTCGCCACAGTTCTAAAGCCGAAAATTCGCCAGTTTCTACCAGTCCGTGCCACAGTAAAGGCAAAGCTAATTCCAAGCCGATCGCCCCGGGCGGACTATCAGCAAAAGCCACAGTTTTCTCCTCATAAGTATGCGGGTTGTGGTCGATCGCGATCGCATCAATTACACCATCTTTCACAGCTTGAATCAGCGCTAATTGGTCGCTGAGATTGCCCAACGGCGGTTCTAGGTGTAAATTCGGATCGTAGGCCAACGAAGCAGTCAGAGCATTTTTCCCGCCGGAATCTTGAGAGTTTCCTGAAAGTGCCCCGACATTCAACAGCAAGTGCATCCAAGTCACACTCGCAGTCACCGGCAAACCCCGCGCCTTCGCATCTCTAATCAATTCCACGCTGCGCGCCGTAGAAACGCGCATAATGTGTACCGGAGTTCCCGCAGAGGCCACCAACTCCAGGATTGCCGCCAAAGCCGAAGTTTCCGCACTCGCCGGAATTCCCGGTAAACCCAACCGCACCGACACCGCACCCTCCCGCGCCGCGCCATTTCCTGCTAAAGTTCGATCGCACGGCCACAAAGCCACAGACTTGCCCAAAGGCTTGATATACTCAAGCAAACGCCTCACCAGAGCCGGATTAGACAGTGGCAAACCGTCCGCAAAACCCACCACTGCACAGGAGGCCAGCTCGCCCAACTCGGCCATCTGCTGCCCTTTAACGCCCGCTGTCAGCGCTCCCCAAAAATACAAGTGGGGCAGCCCGATCGGCAAATTGCGGATATGTTGCTGCAACAAAGCTAAACCGGCTAAATTGTCAACAGGCGGCGAGGTATCCGGCAAAATCGCCACTCGCGTAAAACCCCCAGCCGCCGCAGCCTGGATCAAAGATTCCAGGGTTTCCCGATCCTCAAAACCCGGTTCTCCGCTGTGGCTGTAGATATCTGTTAATCCCGGCCCCAAAATCAGTCCCTGGCAATCCCGCACTTCTGTGTCAGCGGGAAACTCAGCAATTTTGTCCTCAACTGCTTTGATATCACCTTCAGCAATCAGAATATCAGCGATGCGATCGCTCCCTGAAACTGGATCTAGCACTCGTACATTTTGTAGCAGTTCGCGGCTCATATAACAGAAGGAAGTTCGGCAACGGATTATGTAACGGATGTAACGGATGTAACGGATGTAACGGATGTAAAGGATAGAAAGAAGAAGGAAGAAGGAAGAAGCAATCCAGCGCATTAGTTTCAGGAATTAAGAACTTCCTAAGCGTCGGGCGCGGTTGTTATCAAAATTCAAACTTTTTTCAGGCGCGAACCCGTAGCGGTGGGCGTTCCTTCCGCTACGGGTTCGGGCCCAGCACTTTACTAATTACAGTGCTCCGGCTGCTGTTTGGTCAAAAACGCCGCCGCTCAAATGAGTTGTCACATTCATCGCCTGTAATACCGGCAAACCATCGGGGCCGTGAGGATAATCAATCACGCTAACGGCTCCGTTTCCTTGTTTGAATTTCCAGAAATGTTCGGGTTCCAAACCGAATAGGTGGCAGAGAATTGCTTTGTTAATGGCGTCGTGAGCAACGACAATTCCAGTACCAGAAACAGAATGTACAATTTCTTGCCAAGATGCGATCGCCCGCGTCCAAACTTGCTCCAAATTTTCTCCTTCCGGCATTTGCACATTTTCAGGAGATGTTTTCCATTCTTCTAGCAAACCCGGATAGGATTGTTCGATTTCTGATTCAAACTTTCCTTCCCAAAGTCCGTGGCTGATTTCTCTCAACTCGTCGCGGAGTTCCAGTTGCAAACCGCCGTGATATTGGAGAATAATTTCCGCAGTTTCTTTCGGGCGCAGCATGGAACTGCTGATCGCAAAATCTAATTTTACGTCCTTGAGAAATTCGGCTGCTCGCCTGGATTGTTCGCGACCGTTATCGTTGAGAGGTACGTCTATTTGCCCTTGAAATTTACCTGCTTTATTCCAGTCGGTTTCGCCGTGACGCACCAGCAACAAGCGGGGGCCTTGGTGTCCGTCCCTCGGTTTGGGAAAAATTTCCCCGGTATGGGAAGTTAAATTCACTGACTCTAATTGAACTGCAACTTTCTTTTTTGGCTCTCCAAGTGCGTCGTTGGTAACAGGGTAAGTTCCAAAATTAATGACGCTAATTCCGCAATTTGACTGTTGAATTGATTGATAGTAATCCGGGGTAATTTCCGACGCGGTGGCGATGAGAGCGCGGTTGATTCCGTTGTGACCTACTACTAGAATTGTGCCGTCTTGGTGGCGCGATAACAGTTCTTGCCAAAAATGACGGGCGTTAGCAAAAACGGCTAATACGGGAAAGTGTTCGATTTCTCCGTCAGCAGATGGCAGTTTCATGGAAAATTTGTCGGGCTGTTTTTGCCACTGCTGATATGCTTCGGGGAATTTGTCGATCGCATCTTGGCGCAACATTCCTTCCCACAGAGGCAAATCGATTTCCATCAAATTATCAGTTGGCTGGAGTTGTGGCGGATTTGTCAAGCGCGACAGGATGATTTCCGCTGTTTCTTTGGCTCGTTGCAGGGGACTGGTATAGGCGGCATCAAAGGCGATACTGCTGAGTGTGTCGCCTACTTGCAGGGCGGCGCTGCGGCCTGCTTCTGTCAAAATTGATTTATCGAGGCGGCCTTGGATGCGGCGTTCTTGATTGTATGTGCTTTTGCCGTGACGGACTAAGATAATGCGAGTCATTCGATTTTAGATTTTAGATTTTAGATTTTAGATTTAGCCTGTTACGCGCTTCGGGTGCGCGGTGCACGCCTTACCCAGTCTTCGGGTGCGAGACGAGTCAAAAAGATGAGCCAGTGAAATTTTACCAGTTGTCGGGGTACTCTCGGCTGCAAACGCCTATGATTAAAGACGGAAAAGATTTAGCCACGGATTCGCGCGGGACGGAAAAGCAGGAATGACACTGAAGCGGGTTATTTTAGGTATTTTAACGGCGATCGCGATCGCCCTGGTCGGTTTATCTTTACTTGCTAGTTGGAATCAGCCGCAAATTCAAAGCCGGCTGGAACTCTACCAGACAAATTTGCTGCTGCACGCCTCGGAGTGGCAAGGAGAAAATAATCAGAGTGATAATTTAAGTTCGGCGCGCACCAATATTGTCGGTGCAGATCCTTTAAATACGGCTTTGACGCAATATCAAGAAGCGCGAGACTCGACTCGCAAAACTCTCGAAACAACTCAAGCACAATTTAAAGGAATTCAGTCTGCCATCGCCCCCAAGTCTGCTGATAATACTCTCACTTTGGCTCAAAACAAGGCTTTGTCAGAGTCGATCAATCAACAGTCTGTGCTGCTAAACGAACTTGACTTGCGATTGGGAATTTTGCAGGCAAGCAGTGGCAAAACTGAGGTGGCTCTCCAAAGTTGGAAAAATTTAGTTGAGCGCTACAAAACTAAAAGTGATGATGATTCTTCGGTGGAAACTGCTCAAGTTTTAACGGGAATTTGGAGCAATCCGGCTCAACTGCTGCCGGATGCCGAGCCGCGCATTCAAAAGTCTTTGGATGGCTGGTTTCGCTATCGCGCTCTCGCTCAACTTTACAAGCTGCAAGAACGTTCTAAAGAGCTGGCGGCGCTGCAAGCAGGAGAGCAAGTAACGGCCCAGCAAGCTGTAGAAAAGTTGGCAATTATAGTTGGTGTTCCGGCGATCGCACTTTGTATTGGTACGGTTTTGCTGGTTGGTTTGACCGTGCAGTGGTTGTTGCAGCGGAAGCAGTTAGATACAGCCGGTTCCGGCCCGGTGTTGGCGCGAAATGCGAGCTTGACTTGGGATGTGCCTTGGGACGGTGAGATTGTTTGGCAGGTGCTTGTGGTCGGCTTTTTCTTTGTCGGCCAAATCTTGATTCCCTATTTGTTACTGCCTGTTTCTCTGGCTGTTTTAAAACTCAATCCTGCTACTTTTGACCCGCGCGAGAAGGCTTTTTATATCTTTGCTACTTATTTGTTGCTGTCGGGTGGGGGGCTTTCGGTACTGTATTTTTCGGTCAAGTCTTTTTTGCCTTTCCCGGAAGGTTGGTTTCGGATTAATTGGCGGGGAAATTGGTTTTTGTGGGGTTTTGGCGGCTATTTTGTTGCTTTGCCTTTGGTAGTTTTGGTGTCGCTGATCAATCAGCAATTTTGGCAGGGACAAGGTGGCAGTAATCCGATTTTGCCTATCGTTCTCGAAGGTAGGGACAACGTGGCTTTGGCGGTGTTTTTCGGCACTGCGGCGATCGCGGCTCCGGTTTTTGAGGAAATTGTGTTTCGGGGCTTTCTACTGCCTTCTCTGACTCGCTATTTGCCTGTTTGGGGGGCGATCGCAGCTTCTGCTTTCTTGTTTGCTGTGGCTCACTTGAGTGTCTCTGAGATTCTGCCTTTGGCGACTTTGGGTGCGGTTTTGGGGTTTGTGTACACGCGATCGCGCAATCTCCTCGCTCCTATGCTTCTCCACAGTCTCTGGAACAGCGGTACTCTTTTGAGTCTATTTCTTTTGGGCGGCGGTGCGAGTTAATTCGGACGGTTGTTAATAATTGTGAATTAACCGAGTTTTTGGCAAGAGCGATCGTCAGGGCGATCGACTCTGGCCAAAAACACCAGTAGGGTGTTCGGTGCGCCCCTTATATCTAGCCCGGTAAAATAACCGGAATTTCATTAGGGGCGGGTTCACCCTAATCTGTAATCTCAGCCACAGATCCAGATAGACCCGCCCCGGTCGCTTATTTTAGCGGAAAAACAGGGTTTAACATGGAAGTAATATCTTGTCGGCTGATGATTGAGACACTCACCGGGGCGATCGTACCAAACGGAAGTTGACAAGCCGGCTAATTTATAGGTAAATTTTAATTTAGGATGAGGCTTAAACCCAATGAGCAATTTGAACAGCCACAAGTTCGAGGGAACGCCGAGTTGGATGCGTTTCGCACCCTACGCAGCCTTGGGCATTTTAATATTTTCTCTCAATTCAGGCAGCGAACTAAATTATTTCTTGAGAGGCTACTTGGTCATTCTACAAGCTCAAGCCGGTATAGTTCTGCTGTATTTTGCGATGTCTAAATTTCGCAAAAACCCAAATAAATGAGTAAAAATTAGTAAGATTACTTAGCTCGATAGTTAAAGGTCGCGCATTCAAAGTCGATCGCGGAAGTTAAAATAAAAAACTGGAGAAAGTAAAAATGGTAAAAGATAAAAGCGTAGCAGTTGTGTTAGCTTTCTTTGTAGGCCCTTTGGGAGTTCACAAATTTTATTTGGGCAATAACTTAGCAGGGGTATTATACTTGCTATTTTCTTGGACATTAATTCCGTTCGTGCTCGCATTTTTCGATTTTATCGGCCTGCTGCTGATGTCGGAACAAGCTTTTCAGGTTCAGTACAATGGCGGCACGTTGCCGTCGGGGTATGCCCTCAGATCGGCAAAAGATGTAACCGGGGCGATCGGCGAATTGAAAAAACTTTACGATATGGGCGCAATTACGGCCGAAGAATATGAAGAAAAACGCCAAAAACTGCTCCGAGAATTGTAATTAAGAAGGCAGAAGGCAGAAGGCAGAAGGCAGAAGGCAGGAAGAAGGAAGTTCGGCAACGGATTATGTAACGGATGTAACGGATGTCAGTCCGATGGAAGTCGGAAGAAGGAAGAAGGAAGCCCACTATTAAAAAAGTGGGAGTGAAATAAGTAAGTGTGAGAGCACAACTATTTAAGGATAAAATTAAAGTGTCTCAAGATTTATACTGGCTGCGTCAAACTCCAAACTGGGTGTGGTATTCTTTTATTCCCTACTTCGGCGGATTGGCGATCGCCTATGCAGGCCAAAAGTCAAATATTCGTGGTTGGATGGGATGGGGTGTTGCCATTACTTTAGCAGCACTAGCGGTATCTTCTTCAACTAATTTAGGTACGATCGTTTGGATTGCTCAAATTGTTACTGCTTTTAGTTTGAAAAAGCGCTATCTCATCAAAACTGCACCCAGAGGTTTACTGGTTCCTGCAAGTCCGACGAATGCCGAAGAACTGGCAAACGTGCGCGGCAAAATAGATATTAATGAGTGTACCAAAGACGATATGGTCAGAATCTTGGGTTTGCCGATCGTCTACGCCAACGATATTGAATCTTTGCAAAACGAAGGCTACATTTTTACCCACGCCGAAGAGTTATCAGAAATAGCCGGAGTTCCCGAAAGTCACGTCAGACGCATCGCCCCGATGATTTGCTTCAGCTACAATTATCAAAAAGAATTGCAGTTTACTTGGAAACGGTTAAATATTCTTTCGCCCGAAGAGTTAATCGCCAGCGGTTTAGATCGGGTTGTTGCCGAAAAAATAGTTAGAGAAAGGCAGAGAAAAGGCGCTTACAAATCAGTTGTCGAAGTCCAGCGACGGACGGGACTGCCTTTTGATTCATACCGCCATATTTGTTAATTTACAGTTGTTAAGTAAGTCCAAAGCCAAAAAAACAATAATATGCGCTCGAACATTGTAGGGCCGGGTTAGACCAACAATAATTGCCTAAAACCAATCATCTCGTAAACCCGCCCCCGCCCAACTAAAAAGTATTATGACGACAAAATTAGAAGTAGAACGACAAAAATTGTATGATACAGATTACCTGAGATGGATCGAAACCACTGTGGAAAAGTTGCGATCTCGCGACTATTCAAACATCGACTGGGAAAATCTGATTGCAGAAATAGAAGACATGGGGCGAAGTGAACGCCGGAGTTTAGAGAGTAATCTGGTTGTAATTCTCCTGCACTTGCTCAAGTGGCAATTTCAACCGGATCAAAGAAGCGGTAGTTGGAAAGGCAGCATTGCCGAACATCGCAGACGCATTCGCAAAGCTATCAAAGATTCCCCCAGTCTCAAACCATATCTTGAAGAGGTATTGACTGAATGCTATGCGGATGCAGCAGAACAAGCAATTGCTGAAACTGGATTGCCTGTAGAAACGTTTCCGCAATTATGTATCTACACTTCGGTCGAGGTTCTAGATTCTGAATTTTTGCCAGATTTTCTGGCAGATGAGATGATTCAAGGGTAGTATGGCAAAAAACTCGATCGCCTCCTGGTAATTGACATTAAATGCACCGGCTGGCAAAAATCTCCCCCTGCAGGCGGGCAAGCGCGAAATTATAAAAAAAAGTATTTATAGCAATCCTAAGTGATTTTCTAGATATGTAAAATCTGAAAGTCTTGCTATATAAGAAGTCTAGGAAGACAAGAAGGCGTGGTGTTGTGAGACTCAGATCGGATTGCTATATCAAAAAACTGGGTTTAAAACCCCGTCCTTCTAGGACGACTTTTATGTAAACTTTTGTTGTACCACCTCTTACTTTGTGCCAGATGATGTAGCATAAGGTGGGAGGTAAAACAATGCTAGTCTTCGAGTTAAAAGCTTACGGAAAATCAAGCCAGTTCACGGCAGTAGACGAAGCAATTCGCACTGCCCAGTTTGTTCGCAATAGTTGTTTACGCTATTGGATCGACAACAAAAAAGTGAACAAGTACGATTTGAACAAATACTGTGCGGTATTGGCAGCATCGTTTCCGTTTGCTGATGAACTCAATTCGCAGGCTAGGCAAGCTAGCGCCGAACGTGCTTGGTCTGCTATCTCCCGATTCTACGACAACTGTAAAAAAGGAACTCCCGGCAAAAAAGGGTATCCAAAATTCCAGAAAGACTGTCGTTCTGTCGAGTATAAATCGACTGGCTGGAAACTTGCAGACGACAGGAAATCGATTAAATTTAGCGACAAAAAAGGAATTGGCAAGCTCAAGCTAAAAGGTACACGCGATCTGCACTTCTACCAAATCAACCAAATTAAACGGGTTCGATTAGTAAAACGTGCAGACGGTGTATACGTCCAATTCTGTATCGATGTCGATAGAAAGGAAAACACGGAGCCCTCTGGCAATACCATCGGACTAGACGTTGGGTTGAAAGAATATTACACCGATTCAAACGGAGTTACGGTGGAAAATCCTAGATTCCTGAGAAAAGGTGAGAAAGTTCTCAAGCGTTGTCAGCGTCGCGTATCCAGAAAAACTAAAGGTTCCAAAAATAGAGGCAAAGCTAGACAGATTTTAGGTAAGCAGCATCTCAAAATAAGTAGACAACGCAAAGATCATGCAATAAAACTTGCACGGTGCGTAGTTCAGTCAAGCGACTTGATAGCCTACGAAGATTTGAGAATCAAGAATATGGTGCAAAATCATTGCTTAGCTAAGTCTATTAACGACGCATCTTGGTATCAGTTCCGCATCTGGCTTGAATATTTTGGAAAAGTATTTGAGCGGGTAACGGTTGCGGTAAATCCGCAATATACCAGCCAAGAATGCTCTAACTGCGGAGAAGTTGTTAAGAAAACGCTGTCCACAAGAACGCACGTCTGCAAGTGCGGGTGTACCTTGGATAGAGATTTCAATGCAGCCAAAAACATCCTAAGTCGAGGATTGGGTACGGTAGGGCATACCGGAACCTTTGCACTTGATGCAAGTAACGCTTTGGGAGAATCAATCTCTACTTTGGCTGGAGAAATCCTGTCTCAGCAAATTGACTCGTAGATCAAAGAATCTCTGTGGCTTTAGCCAGGAGAGTGTCAATGAAATGCAAAACGACACAATAGTAGCAGTACCGCTAACATCAAATTATGTCTGACTCTCCTCCATCCCAAATCTCCCCAGAAGCTGCACCGGAAAGTGCTGCTACCGAAAACCGCAGTGCCAAAACTAGGCAACTGTTGGGCATGAAAGGGGCAGCTAGCGGGGAAACTTCCATCTGGAAGATTCGCTTGCAATTGATGAAACCGATTACCTGGATTCCCTTAATTTGGGGCGTGGTGTGCGGGGCGGCGTCTTCTGGAAACTATGTGTGGAACCTAGAGAATTTCTTGATCGCAGCCGCTTGTATGTTGATGTCAGGGCCGTTGTTGACCGGGTACACTCAAACTTTGAACGATTTTTACGATCGCGACATCGACGCCATTAACGAACCCTACCGTCCGATTCCCTCCGGTATCATCTCGATTCCCCAAGTAGTAACGCAAATTTTGGTATTATTAGCCGCTGGTATTGGGGTGGCTTATGCTCTAGACTTGTGGGCGGGTCATGAATTCCCGATAATGACTGTTTTGACTCTCGGTGGCGCGTTTCTAGCTTATATCTACTCTGCGCCCCCGCTGAAACTCAAGCAGAATGGCTGGTTGGGAAATTATGCCCTGGGTGCTAGCTACATTGCCCTGCCTTGGTGGGCGGGTCAAGCTTTGTTTGGTACACTAGATCCCACGATTATGATCTTGACCCTGTTTTACAGTTTGGCAGGGCTGGGGATTGCGATCGTCAATGATTTCAAAAGTGTTGAGGGCGATCGGCAATTAGGGTTAAAATCTTTGCCAGTCATGTTTGGCATCAACACCGCAGCTTGGATTTGCGTGTTGATGATCGACATCTTTCAAGCTGGGATTGCAGGCTACCTGATCAGCATCCACCAAAACCTTTACGCTGTCATTCTGCTGCTGCTGATAATTCCCCAAATTACTTTTCAGGATATGTACTTTTTGCGTAATCCCCTGGAAAATGATGTTAAATATCAGGCAAGTGCTCAGCCTTTCCTGGTTTTGGGTATGCTGGTAGCAGCCTTGGCACTGGGTCATGCGAGTTAAGCAGAGTTTTGAGGTTTGAGTTAAAAAATTTTGAATTCAAAAAATCTAATTCACTTCTCAAAAAAATACCAAGCTCTGCATTGTTAAGAAAAGTTTTGAATTTGAGTTTTGAATTAAAAAGTTTTTAATTCAAAAAATCTAATTCAAGGCAGCGGGTTATTCAAGAAAAAATGTCGAATTAAAAATTAAGAATTAAAAAAGCTAGCTTTTTTCAATTCTTAATTTTTAATCGGACTTGATGAGGTGTGAAGGTCTGAACGTGGCAGAATTTTTCTCAAATATCAAAGATACATTGAGCAAAGTCACTAACGCAATAAGCGGTAATTCCGATCGAGAACCGCCGAAGCCTGCGAAGGGCAATAAGCTCAACTCGCCGGAATCGGAGGCGGAATTTTATACAGGGACAACGGCCCAAAGATCGGAGTATGTGGTATCAGAAGATGCTGCACCTCTAGAAGAGTCTGAATTAGAATCAGAATATTTAGAATCAGAATATTTAGAACCAGAATACGCTCGATATCCAATAGTCAACCGCAGGTGGGAAGGGTTGAGGCGCTTAATCGCTTGGTTGGAAATTGAACCTCAAGTTACCAGCTTGCAAACCAAGGGAAAAGAATTGTTGCGGCCGGGATTAAGTTTGCTGGGAACTAAATCACCCAAAAAATCGGATAGTAGCCAATTGCGGGAAAATAGCGCACCGCAGAACACCGAACTGCAGAGACATACGGAACTACAGGAAATTAGCGCACCGCAGGAAAATACTAAAAAACGGATATCCCGTCGCCCTAGATTTTGGATAAGTTTAGGTGTGGCCAGTATAGGCGGGGGCGCTTTAATCTACGGTTTATGGATTTTGTACACCTTAGACAAAGGTTTGCCGGATGTTAACGATTTGTCAGCGTTTAACCGCGACGGAACGCTGACAATTAAGGCAGCAGATAATACGATTTTGTTGCAGTCGGGGCCTGCAACTAGAGATAAGCTGAAACTTAAAGAAATTCCCGAAGAGTTGGTTAAAGCTTTTATTGCCATAGAAGACCGCCGTTTTTACAAACATCGCGGGGTAGATTATCAAGGTATTGTGCGCTCCATTGTTTCTAATTTGATAGAAAGAGATTTAGTGCAGGGCGGCAGTACAATTACGCAACAATTGGCTCGCGTTGTTTTTCTTAATCAGGAAAGAAGTATTAGGCGGAAGGTTCGGGAAGCTCTTTTAGCTCAGAAAATAGAGCGGGAGTTGAGTAAAGACCAAGTTTTAGAAAGATATTTAAATCTGGTTTATTTGGGTTCGGATGCTTACGGTGTGGCAGATGCGGCTTGGGTTTTCTTTAGCAAAACAGTCGATCAATTAAGTTTGGCAGAGATGGCAACTTTGGCGGGCTTACCGCCGGCACCGAGCGAATATTCGCCTTTGGTTAATCCGGATATGGCTAAGAAACGCCGCAATCTGGTGCTGCAACAAATGCAGGAAGCGAAGGTAATTACAGAGGTTCAGGCGAAGGAGGCAATGGCGGAACCTATGGCGGTTAAACCAAGTCCACCGAAGCGATTTAAAGTAGTCGCGCCTTATTTTGCTAGTTACATTCGGAAGGAATTGCCGCGCTATGTTTCTCAGGATGCTTTGGAAGCTGGCGGTTTGACTGTCGAGACGACGGTGGATTTGAAGTGGCAGAAAATAGCGGAACAGGTGGTTAAAAATGCGATCGAAGTTGATGGCCGCCGTCAGGGTTTTGAACAGGCGGCTTTAGTTTCTATGGACACTAAGACTGGGGAAGTTAAGGCCCTGGTGGGCGGCGGAAATTTTAAGGAAAGTCAGTTTAATCGTGCTACGCAGGCTTTGCGGCAGCCCGGATCGACGTTTAAAGGGTTGGTTTATGCAGCAGCGATGGCGGCTGGTTTTTCTCCCTATGACAGTTACGAAGACGAACCAATTATTATCGACGGCTATCAACCGAATAATTATGGCAAAAAATTTAGCGGTTGGCGATCGATCTCTGATGCTTTGACGAGTTCGGTGAATGTCGTAGCTGTGAAGGTGTTGATGGATGTGGGGTTTGAACCGGCGATCAAATTAGCCAACGATATGGGGATTAAGTCTAAATTGAGTCCGATTTATTCCCTGGCTTTGGGTTCTTCGGAGGTGAATTTGCTGGAGTTAACCAATGCTTACGGTACTTTAGCATCGCAAGGGAATTTTATTGAAGCCCACGGAATTACTCGGGTGATTAATCAGCGGGGAGATGTGATTTATCAGGCTGATTTTAAACCGAAGCGGGTTTTGGATAAGGATAGTGCTGCGATTACTACTTGGATGTTGGAGGGTGTTGTGCAAAACGGTACGGGGGGGCCTGCGGCTTTAAACGATCGCGCTGTAGCGGGCAAAACCGGTACTTCGGAAAATGTCAGGGATTTGTGGTTTATTGGGTACATTCCACAGGTTGTGACTGGGATTTGGCTAGGGAATGATGACAATTATCCCACCTGGGGAACTAGCGGTACGGCGGCCTATAATTGGCGCGATTTTATGAGTCAAGCTGTTAAGGGAATGCCGGTTGAAAAGTTTCCCAAGTTGCCGGAGTTGGAGGGCCGCAAAGGCAGTATTAAGGCAAAACCGGTGCAGCCTCATAAGATTATTCGGGGGATGATTGTGAATGAGGATGGTGCGATCGTACCGTACAATCCTCATCCTGAACCGAAGTATTACCCACCGCAAGAGCCGGCTTATCAAGAACCGGCTTATCAAGAGCCTGCTTATCAAGAGCCTGCTTATCAAGAGCCGAGATATTAAGCGGATTTTACCAACAATTGCCACCCGTAGGGGCGGGTTTCACCAACAATAATCGCCTAAAACCAATAATCTCATAAACCCGCCCCCACTCCGGGCGGTAAATCACAATCTACAAATCTAATCTTGCTTTAGCCGCACCATAAAAAAGCCGTCCATGTGATGTCTGTGCGGCCACACTTTCACCCATCCTTCGGGTGATGGCTGTACGGGTAAATCAATTGTTGGCGGTTCTATTTGCCAGTTAGGATTGCTGTCTAAGAACGATCGAATAACTGTTTCATTTTCTAAGGGATGAATTGTGCAAGTTGCATAAACTAATACGCCGCCGGACTTGACAAATGTCGCTGCATTTGCTAGCAATTCCGATTGCAGTTGAGATTGTTGTTGAATGTTTTCGGGCGTGTGGCGCCAGCGGGCGTCGGCGCGGCGGTGGAGGGTTCCGAGGCCGGAACAAGGTGCGTCTAGTAAAACTCTGTCTGCGAGGTTAACAAACTCTGGGAAATGGCGGCTGTCTCCGGTATGAATTTTAATGGATTTCATCTGGAGTCTGTCTGCATTTTCTTTAAGTTTTTTGAGTCTGCGGGCGGTTTTGTCGCAGGCATAAATAGTGCCTGTATCCTGCATTAATTCGGCGCTGTGGGTGGTTTTTCCTCCCGGCGCGGCGCAGGCGTCGATGATAGTTTCCCCTGGCTGTGGCGCTAGTAAATGGGTGACTAATTGAGCGCTGCTGTCTTGGATTGTCCACCAACCTTCGCTGTATCCGGGGAGGTTTTGAATTGCGCCGATGCTGCCATTTAGTCTTAATGCTTGTGGCAAGTTGGGGATTCTGCTAACGCTGATGTTTTGGGATTTGAAGGCGGTTTCAATTTGGGCGATCGAGCTTTTTAAGGGATTGATTCTCAGGTCAATTGTGGGGGATTGGTTGAACCATTCACAGAGTTGTTCGGTTTCGGTTTCGCCTATTTGTTCGATCCACATTTTTACCAGCCATTCGGGGAAGCTGTGCAAAATTCCTAGGCGTTGGACAGTTGATTTATAATTAGTAACTGTTAAGGGGTTTAAGTTGTTATCTGTTAAACGGATGTATTGGCGCAACAAACCGTTGACAAAACTGCTGAGTCCTGAAAATCCGTTGTCTTTTGCTAATTGAACGGTGGTGTTGACGGCGGCGGAGGGGGGAATCTGGTTGAGATATTCGAGTTGATATAAACCTAAATGTAAGATGGTACGGAGTTCGGGCGGTTGTTGGGAGGATTTCTTTGTTGCTAGTTTGTCGATGATGAAGTCGATCGATCGCATTCTCCTGACGCTACCGTAAACTAATTCTGTGACTAAACGCCGATCGAGGTCGTTGAGTTGAGAATTGCGGAAAGTGCGATCGAGTGCGGCATCTGCGAATGCACCGCGGCGGTGGACTTCGCGGAGTGCGAGAAAAGCTATTTGGCGGGGATTTTGCATTGGGAATTGTTGATATGTCAAGTTATTATAGGTGATTCAAATACCCGGCGGTTGAAACCGCGTCTATACAGACAAAACCAGCCTTCGCTGGTTGAAGAAACCTGGCGGTTTCAACCGCCAGGGGTTTCTAAAAGTTTCAAATTTCCTCTGGATTTATCCCCATTTCTCGCAATTTTTCCGATAGGCGATCGGCTTTTTGCTGTGCTAACTCTTTATCTTGCCGTTCTTGTTCCATTTGTTGCTGTGTTAGTTCCATTTGTCGCTGTGCTGATTCCTGTTGTCTTGACAACTCCACATAAGACAAAAACTTCTGTCCATCAGGCCGATAAATTTCCAAGTCTCCCGATGCAGTTTGAAAACGGATCTGCAAACGCGGACTTACCCAACCCTCCATTGATTCAATATAGTTGAGTTCTCCGTCACTTCGCACCCAACCCATTAACTCATTATCCTTTAAATCGTAGAAATAACATTCTTCGACTCCATAATTATCATAAAACTTAAAAAGCTTAAATATTTCTCCCAGTCGGTTTCCCGGCGAGAGGATTTCAAAGACAACTTGCGGGGCGATATTATCTTCAAGCCACTGTTGGTAGGAACCTCTGTAACCTTTCGGCCTGCCAAACACTACCATAGTATCAGGTGCTTGGCGAGTTTTGTTATCTCCTTCCACGGGATACCACAGCAAATCACCGGCTACAAAGACATTTTCGTTGTCTTTGTATAAGGCATCTATTCCGCCTTGAATTTTTACTATTAATTGGAACTGTTTGGTATTGTCAGACATGGGTTTTCCGTCGCTGTCTGGGTAGATGATTTCTGGCAAAGTTTGAGTGGGAATTGTTGTCATGGGGATGACTCCATTGCTAGTAGCATCAATTTCTATTTTATACCTATTTTATAGGACTTACGCAGGGGGCCCAGAAACCGGGTTTTTCACGAAAAGACTTCGTTGTAATCGGCAGATTAGGTAAAAAACCCGGTTTCTTTGTCGGAGTGCGTAAGTCCTGTTTTACTTATTCGGGTTTTGTTGACACCAATGGTTCTAATAAATTGCGTTCTTCTATGGGAAGTTCTAGCAAAACTCGTCTGTCGCCCTTGGTTTCCTTATAGCGGACAGCCGCATTCAGCAGGCGCATGGGAATTTGGAATTGTTCGTAAGTAGCTTGGGGACGCCGATCGCATAATAGGCTACTCTGTTCACTCCGAAAACGCAGAGGCTTCAATCAGCTACCGATCCATGCAGGTCTATTAGTAGGAGAATAAACAATGAAATTCAGGGTGGAAAATTTTAACGGAAGACTGATCGCTATTTTTGATCGAGAATTACCCCCTCGGAGCTATCTCCTAGCAGCTTTTCTTGAAGAAGCTCGGTCTACGAAAGGACAAATATACCTAAAAATTATTGATAAAATTGAATGTAGCAAAAATCTGAGGGATGTAAAAGTAACTGAATTGACTGGCAATTGTATAGATGCTGAACTTTATACCGACCGTATTGTAATTACAGAACTATGGCCCACAGGTGGAGAAGATGCAGAACCAGAAAGCACCGAGATCCTTTTGACAGAAGCAAAAAGGCTACTGCTGGAGTGGCAAGCAATTTTGAATCTGTGGTGTGAACAGCAGGCACAATAAATAATTAATCACCAGATTAACTGGTTCCCCGGCAGAGCCTGGGAACCGATATCACTCTTGAAGAGCCTCCCAAGTCTTAGACTCGCGGGAGGCAGAGCCTCCAAATCTGCGTCCCCAGGCAGAGCCGGGGAACAAGAAAAAATATAAAAAATATGCTTTAAGACTTGTTACAATACACAAAACTTCATACTTTCCCCAACACTGGATGACCTTTTTTAACCCCTCCGAACCCGTACTCCGCAGCAAACAAGAACATCTCGATGTACAAGACCTCGAAGGCTTGTTGCGACTCCACTGGCAAATTGGAAATATTACTCTTTTCTCAGGATTTTATACCCGCATCGACCAAACTTTTCTGCTTTGGGGTTTGGTGACAGGGGGGATTTTTTTTACGGCTCAGTTTTTCCCCATCAGTTGGAGCTTTCAGGCGATTCTGTGGTCAAGTTTGACTCTAATTGGCACTGTGGCAATGGCGGTTTTGACTTTGTTTTGGGTAAGAGTCGAGCGTGTTAGCTGGATTCTGTACTCTTGGGCGATTTTGATGATAACTGGTTTGGTTCTGACGGATGGCAGTATTTTTGCCGGTTGGGGAGGTTTGTTGCTGCACCTTTGTGATTTGTGGTTGGGGTTGAGCGCGATCGGCTATTTGTTGACGGGATTAGGTTTGCGATCGCGCACTTTTCTCCTGATTGGACTAACTCATCTATTTAGTATCGGATTATTGCCCTTTGTCGCACCTTGGCAGTATTTGACAACGGGAATTGTTCTGGCAGGCAGTCTAATTTTGCTGTCAGAATGGCAGTGGGATATGCAATCGTCGATCGACAATACAATGCTTAGCGAAGAACAGAAACAATTTAACCGGATTCAACAGCAAATGCGGCAAATAACCGCGACACTAGGCAAATAGGTCAAAAATTCAACAAGTGCCTTTCCTTCCCCCCCTTAGCAAAAAGCGACTGCAGCAAAAATTGTAAAGAATTCTGTACAACAGCTAACACTTTCGAGAAATCGCACACAATAGAAAGATACAGCATCAATAAAAAACAAACTTTAGCCTGAACAGGAGTTTTGCTGTTTGACCTGTGAATCGCCAACCTAAGGAGAACGGTGTCCGGGAGGCGACTGGCGCACAAATGCTGTACTTGCGACGATAAAAGTTAATTCGGGTTGACCGTAGTTGTTGAAATCAAAATGTGGTGCAGGGTTTTTACCGTTTCCCCTGCTTTGCAGTCTTCTCGGAGAGGCTAAACCCTCTACCAGAACAGCCGGAGGAGATTGGCACAAAATTCGACAGTTGGTCAGGCGGATTTTTGAGTCAGCGTGTTTAATAAAATTGGGAAAATACTCGCTTAGAGCCTTGCAGGACTTACGATTAAACAAGTCCTGCTTTATGATGGGAAATTTAAATTATGTTTTACAGCACTTCCGGATGTTATGAGGTACAATAAAATCGACTAAAAATAATATACTAATGAAAGCATACTCACTAGATTTGCGCTCCTTTCATAGTAGCCGCCCATAAGCGAACAGAAGCTGTCGATCAGAAAAACAGCAGAAATATTTGCCTGCAGTAAAAGCTTAGTTCAAAAGGTTCTTCCTTACTTGGTATGCCAAACTAACAATTAAAATGCCAAGTAAGCAAACATCTATTTTTGTAGTTTTCAAAATTACTAAAGCCATATGCAGAACGTTTTATTAACTTAAGCTTGTTGTTAATACCTTCAACAATACCACTTGTTGTCCTATTATCAAAGGACTCTCCGGAACTTACGGTGATATTTTTATATAATTAGAGAAGCAAGCTAATACGCGTTCTCGAAAATTATCAAAGTTTGAAAAGCCATATCCTTGTGGCATAATTAACTTAATTCGATTATTTATCCCTGACATCACTCCACTTGTTGTACGATTAAGAAAGTAGTTACAAATTCCTTCAAAATGATTCACAATTGTCGAACATGATTCTTTAAAAAATATCGTCGCATTATTCAGCCAATCCTTGAACTTTGTCCGCTGCTCTTTTGACGGTCATATCGGTCTCGTATATTTCCCAAAACTCTTCTTTCATCTCCTAAGCAATTCTTAAGCATTCTGATTTTTCCTAGTGATTGCCAACCTTTCAATTTGGTCGGAATTAAGGTTGCTTCGATTACTCAACAATAAGTATTTGCTGCCTCTCTCTGTAATTCCTACTGCTAGACGTAACTTATTCAAGTCTTTATTAACTGCTTTCATCACGCAATACTTCGGACAGTTTTGGAATAGGGACGCTCCGCGAGCAGAGCTAAAAAAGTCACTGGTATCTTAACGAAAAAGACAAAAAAAGGCAGTTTTTACGTTAAGCTCAAAAAACACACGAACTTAAAAAACTGCCTGATGAATATTATTGAATCAATCTTACAACAAATGCCAGGGATTGAGTCTTGCCGCAAAAGAAGTTTATGGTGATTTTATTTTCCACCATTTTACTTGTTTATGGCAAAGTTAATTTTACCAATCTGGGCAGTTATAGTTCTTTGAGTGAAAAGACCTATCGTCGCCACTTTTTTAAAGGCTTCGATTTTCCCGAATTTCATAAATATTTTATCAATCAAGCCTTAAACCATGAGCGAACACTGATTGCAGTTATCGATTGTTTTTTTATTCCCAAAAGTGGCAAAAAAACTGAAGGAAAAGCTAGTTTTTATAATGGTGTAGCTGCCAGATATGAAGAGGGATTAGAAATTTCTGTAATTGCTGTTGTCGAAGTTGAAACTCATTTGTCTTATAGTCGAGCGTGTACAACAAACTCCGTGGCGTCCGACAACAGAACTACCGAAAAATCCCCTAACTGCCAAGGTGAAAAAAAACTCAAAAAAACGGAAAAAAAAATAGCTCTAGAAAGCTCAATGCCTGAAATAACAAGAGTTGATGACTATGCTCCACATTTAATAAAGACTCGTTCCTTGTTGCCAGATTCTGTCCGTTACTTGGTCGCTGATGGTTATTATTACCGCTTTAAATTCTGGAAGGCTGTACGTGATGCAGATTTAAATTTGATTAGTAAATTAAGAGTTGATGCCAACTTGAATTACATTTATACAGGTGACAGAAATAAACGGGGCGCTCCTCGCAAATATGATGGTAAGGTTGACTGCAATAATTTGAAAAAATTAACTTTTATCAAAGAAGTTAAGCCGGGAGTCAAGCTTTATTCATTAGTAGTCTGGAGTTGTTGTTTAAAATGTAAAATACGTTTAGCCTGTCTGTGTGAACTTCAACCCAACGGTAAAATCAAAAATATTTTATTGTTTAGTACCGACATTAGTCTCCCAGCCGAGGAAAAACTTGAGTATTATCAGGCTCGTTTTCAGATTGAGTTTATTTTTCGTGATGCCAAACAATTTACGGGTTTATCCGATTGTCAATCTCGTAGTAGTCAACGCCTTGGTTTTCATTTTAATGGCAGTCTAATTGCTTTAAATTTAGCCAAATATGAAGCTTATAATCGTCATTCATCTCCCGAACCATGCGGGTTTTCAATGGGAGCATCCCGGTTTTGCAAAAGCCTCAAATGGCCAAGAGGTCGTTGAGGTAAGCACAACGAAGTTTTAGCATTTGATTGACATTTTTTTTCAACCACCCGGCCCCAGAAATTTTCAACCTTCTATCTATTTGTTTGACCGTCGATTCCACCGCTCCCGATCCTCGGCGAACAAATCTTGTCTTCTGATAATTGCTCATAGTTAACAATTCGAGAGCGATGCTTTTCTAGATACTTGCAAAAGTTTTGGGCGGTTTTTTTGCGACCCAACTTAAATAAATCTAGGGTGGGTTCTATCCGGCCTTGCCACAAAAATTCCTTGGCTTTGGCTAGACGTTTCAACGACCCTCCCACTTTATATAAATTTTCAATTAAATGATACCAATCTAAAATTTCGCGTCGGGTTTTACCAGGATTCAACTGGCTAATAATCTTCCATATTCCCTCATGTCCATCACCCAGACAAGTTAATATATCGGCTAAATGCTGATGGTTTATATAGTTAATTAACGCTTCATTATCTTGATAAAAAGCTCCATAATAACTTTCATGTAACCGCACGGCCTTATAATCTTGCCAATGAGACCCTTCTCCCAACTTCCCTCTCAGACGGACTTTCCCTCGGGAGCATCCCGATTTTGCAAGTATACAAAAGTATGATATGATGTATTGTTTTTTTGGAAAACCGACACTTAGCTTC